>CAYXCP010000013.1:1171-2175 GCA_964463455.1 uncultured Gammaproteobacteria bacterium | reverse complement strand
ACGACCGCGATACCCGCTACTCACCCCCCGAGGTCTTCCTGGCGCGTCGTGCCGCCGCGTATCAGGCGTACTTCGAGCATCAACCCTTGTGGCTGGGCCCCGACCCCACCAGCCCGGCCCGCGCTTCCATGCGTTTGCATGACTGCTTGTCCTGGGGCACGCTGGCCGATGTGTGGACGCTGGACTGCCGGCAGTATCGCGATCACCAGGCCTGCCCCGATCCACTCAAGGGTGGAGCACGCACCGTCATGAACTGTGCCGAGCTCGATGAGCCGTCGCGCAGCATGCTCGGACAGGCACAGGAGGCCTGGCTGGCCGAGGGCTTGCGCGGATCGCGCGCGCGCTGGCGCTTGGTTGCGCAAAGCACCCAGATCAGCCCGACATCCATTGCCACCCCGCTGGGGCGAACCGTGTTCAATGATGCCTGGGACGGATATCCCCAGGCACGCCAGCGATTGCTGCAAACGATCGCCGACCTGCCCGAGCGCAATGTCGTGACCCTGGGTGGGGATGTGCACATGAACGTGGCCGCGCCGCTGCGCTTGCGTCCTGGAGACGCCACTTCACCGGTGGTGGCGAGCGAGTTTGTCACTACCTCCATCACATCGCGCGGCCTGAGCGAAAACGTCCTGTCGATGATTCGGGGCAGCAACCCCGACTTGTTGCACGCCCGCTCCGATGAGCGCGGTTACACCGTGGTCGATGTGCGACCCGATGCGCTGCGGGTGGAGTTCCGCACCACGCCGCATCCCGCGGGGACGCAAGACAGCCTGGGTGTGCAGGCGGCCTTCCAGGTGCTGGCCGGTCGGCCCGGTCCGTTGCCGGCCTGAAGCGGGTTGTGGGATCGGCCTGACCCGTCAAACAGGGTTCGATCGATTCTCTGGAGTCGACGACGGCAGATGGCGCCCCTGGCGGGACGGGGCGTCTTGCGCGGCCCGAGCCACGGCATCTCGCAGCCAGACCTGCGCCGCGGTTTGCGGTCGATGCCCGGACCACAACATGTC
>CAYXCP010000013.1:761-1161 GCA_964463455.1 uncultured Gammaproteobacteria bacterium | reverse complement strand
TGCACGGCCGGCACATCGAAAGGCAATTCCCGCAGGGCCAGGGCATCCCCCATGCCGGCGACCTGCACGAAGTGGCGCGGCAGCACCGTCAGCAAATTGGACTGGGCCACCACCCGGCCGGCAGTGGCAAACTGGTTCACCGTCATCACGACGCGACGCTGACGTCCCAGGGACGCCAACGCCTCGTCCACGAAACCAAAGGGACGACCCGAGAAACTCACCAGCAGGTGACGAGCGTCGCAAAACGTCTGCAAGGTCAGGGGGGAGGACGCCAGCGGGTGACCCTGGCGCATGACGCAGACATATTCCCCGTCCAACAGTCGCTGGTGGTGACAGTCACCCGCCTCCCCGCTTTGGGCCCGGGCCGTGAGGTCAGCCCAAACGGCGGGGAAATGGCCCA
>CAYXCP010000013.1:0-742 GCA_964463455.1 uncultured Gammaproteobacteria bacterium | reverse complement strand
GAGTTCGGCAGCGGTCGCATCCGCCATGGTCAGAATGAAGGTGGACTGGTCTGTCGAGGGCTCGAACTCAGTCGGGGCCAGTGTTTGTTCGAGCTGTTGCAATGCCGATCGAATCACCGGCCACAAGGCCTCTGCACGAGGAGTGGGTACCAACACCAATCCCTGGCGAACCATCAACTCGTCATGCAGACTCTCACGCAGGCGGCGCATGGCGTTGCTGATGGCCGGTTGCGTCAAGGCCAGTCGACGACCAGCGCGGGTGAGGCTGCGCTCGGCCATGACCACATCGAAGACCCGCAACAGGTTCAGATCCAGCGTTCGAAAATTGATGTGCTTGGATATTTCCATAAACAACGTGAATGATATACATCATCACAATAAAGTTGAACGACACTGGTGTAAACCCTATGATTCAATCAGAACTTGAACATATCTTTCTTCCAGGAGGTCCCATGACTGCCTTTGCACACGTTGATTACCCGAGCCAGCATCCTGGCGTTATGCGCGCCGAGCACGTGATCGAGAGCCTTGAGCAATTGACGGCACCCTTCGCGGGCGCACGTGGGTTGGCCACCCTGTTGCTTGCCGCCCTGGTGTCCGCCTTGCTGGTGGTGGCCAATGAGGTCATCGACACCTGGAGTGATGGCCATCTGTTGGCGGCCTGGATTGCGCTGTGGTTGGTGGGGTTTGCCGCGCTGGCGTTGCTGGCCCAGCCGGTTCGCCGTCTGAGCCTCCAGGTGCC
>CAYXCP010000012.1:0-16086 GCA_964463455.1 uncultured Gammaproteobacteria bacterium | reverse complement strand
GAAAGAAAGAAAGGAACGATCATGCGAAGGCTACTTCCCCCAGGTGAATTCAAGAACTTTGTGATGGACTGCCTGAGAATGGCAGGATTTGTTGCGTTGGCTGTTTGGATATATTCCTCGGTTGACCCCTGGCCAACTTTTACCAGTGTATTGAAATTTTTCGGATACTAGAAGGAGGACAACCATGTCTACTTCAACCCAGTCCACGCGTACGTCAGCAGGCTGGCTCGGTATTCCGATGTTCCTGTGGGCGCTTATTTTCGTGATCCTGGGCGCCGCAGCCGCAGAAGGTGCGCGAGAATATGCGAAGCAGAACGTCGCAAACGCTGTTCGGCGGAAGGAAAATATCGTCGGCCAAACGCTACTCGTCCAGTACCACTGGATGCAGTACTACAAGGACAACGCTAGCATCCACGTAGGTTATGTAGGCCACGATCTGATCGACGAAAGCGACCCTGACTTTGCAGGCGCGAAGAGTCGTGCCAAGTACATGGTTGTGGCGATGGCGAGGGACTGTACCGACGCCGAGGCAAAAGCTGTCGCCATGGCCCGTGTCGAGCTTGCCCAGTATATTACGGGCGAGCAGCAGCTACCTGATGGCGTCGATCGCGTTACCATCGAGGCTAACGAAACGCCTGTTGGAACGTACGAGGGACCTGCAGACCATTAACAATCCGACCTCTTTTACATGTGTAGGGGCATTGCGCGCAATGCCCCTACAAAAAATTCATATAAAATTATCTCGGTAGTATAAATCTCACGAAAGCTACTATCCTTTTTCCCATCCTTCTCCAGAAATCGGGAAAATAAATAATGTTCAAAAGTATTACTGCAATAATAATAATAGCGTCATAACTGATACGTGCATAATAATCATCCTGCAGTTTGAGCCACAGTGCAAATTCATCAAATGTCAGCGCAAGACCAATACCATACAAAACAGCTAATTTCTGATGAAGGCTGGGTCGCAAATCATAGAGAGATAGGAATCCAACTATAACGAGTATGAAGATACCAAAATTAAGATGGTGTACATGAATACCACGCACATACACAAATTTAATAGGTAGTTCCAGCACATCATGAAAGGTGATATAGACATAAGCCCGAGCTACGATAAATGTTAGTAGGAATGAAACAAAAATAATAAAAGGTATTTCGTCTAGCTTCTGACGTATAACACGATCTAAAAATTTTTGTATAGGATGTTTTTCTTCCATATTATTTCCGTATCTCAAATTCTTCATAAATATCTTTTACATCCTGCCAGAAAACCTCTACATCATGCACCATCGAAATTGAGGGACCTTTCCGTATAAGCTCAATAAACTGCTCTACATTCTGATGTTCTCCCTGTAGCACCGTTTCAACGCCGCCGCCTTTTCCAAATACATCTTCTTTATCATGAGCATCACGTATCCAGCCATGGATATTAAGCTGGCGCGCATGAATACGTGCCCATGCACGAAATCCGACTCCGATAACATCACCTTTAATATATACATGCGCCTGTGCTAACATAGTTATTCCTGCCCAACTGATGGATCTATCTCTTTCGCTTTACTGAGATAGCTGTCTGCGGCTTTGTTATTGCCCTGCTCGCGATACATAACTGATAACCCATATAAGACCTCTGGATCATCTGGCTTTTTCTTGAGAAGATCCTGCAAATATTGAATGATTCTTTCTTTTCGAAGCAATGGGAAATTTACATCATTTTCAATATCTGACCCGTAGATATTTTTATGCATGGCAAGAAGCGTTTTATATTGAGGAATATTACGAACGGCCTTCAAAAAATGTACCGCAGAATCACGATCTTCGTTTACGAGCGAATAATAGAGTGAAGGCTGAAGTTGTGATGCCAGAATATTACCGATAAGAAGAAGAACACTCGCCACAAACAATGTCACTTTTGACCAGAATATCGTCTCTTTCTGAATACGTTTTAAGCGATTTTTTGTGAAGTGCTTACGCAGCTTACCTATAGCTTTCATATAGAATCATTATACCGTATCCAATACGCTACACATGATATATAATTTTCATATGAACACGCTCGATTTTTCCGGATTGATGTCTTCGCTCATCACCATCGTTCTTGCTCTTGTGGCGATACTTCTTGCTTTTGTACTTACCGGCATTTTTGTATATCTGCTTATACTCTATTCACGTATTAAAAAGCGCGAGCAGATTTCGCTGGAGATGATAACGCTTGAAGTAAAACTTTCAAAAGATAATGAAATTAAAATAGATGCTGCTGAACAGATGTTCTCATCGCTTGCATCACTTAAGAAAACAGGGTGGTTTTCATTTATGGAATTAGATGATGTTATCGCATTTGAAATAGTAGGGAAAAAATCTGATATCCGTTTTTATATATCTGCACCCGCACGTATCGTTGATCTGGTTGAAAAAACAATCTACGGATATTATCCAACCGCCGATATTCAGAAAGTAGATGAACCAAACATTTTTAATGAAGGGGGTAAAGTAGCATATGGGTTTCTTTTGCAGAAACAGAATAATTTTATGCCACTTAAGTCGTATAAGGAACTGGGTACTGATCCTCTTGCTGGCATCACCTCTTCTCTTTCTAAGATGAGTGAGGGAGAAGGTGCAATCATTCAATACTTAATACGCCCAGCCTCAGATAAATGGAAAAATTACGGACACAGTTATGTGGCATCGGTCAAAAAAGCGGAAGCAAATCCTGACAAAGCTTCATTTAGATCTGATGCAAAAGGGCTCGAAAAAATAGATGAAAAATGTTCAAAACCAGGATTCGAAACGATGATTCGCTTTGTCGTTTCAGCAGAAACCACCCAGGCTGCAGAAACGCATTTACGTAATATCATTTCTTCCTATTCGCAGTTATCATCAGAAACGAATTCACTCAAAAGAGGTCGCATATTTGTAAAAGGTGGTTTCATGACTAATTTTATTTACAAATTTTTCCCTGTTACTGAACCGCCATTCTTTAGAACAATTAATGTGTTTTCTTCTGAAGAACTGGCATCACTTTTTCATTTTCCGAATAAGACAATTGAAACTCCTAATATTCAGTGGCTAAAGGCTAAGACAGCGCCTGTATCTGCAGATGTACCCCAGACAGGTGGCACACATATCGGTTTTGGATACTATAGAGGTGTAAAACGCGCAGTTAATATCAGTCTGGAAGATAGACGAAGACATGTATACATTATTGGAAAAACAGGTACCGGCAAATCGGAGCTTCTCAAGGAAATGATTAAGCAGGATATACGTGCCGGGCTGGGTGTCTGTGTGATTGATCCACACGGCGATCTTATCGATGATACGCTTAAATTTATACCTCCTCAACGAGCCGAAGACGTCATTTATTTTGATCCCGCAGATATAGAGCGCCCCATGGGACTAAACTTGCTTGAAGCAGGTAATGAAGACCAAAAACATTTTATAGCAGCAGCCATTATTAACCTGATGTATAAACTCTATGACCCACAACGTACAGGTATCATCGGACCTCGATTTGAACATGCCGTTCGAAACGCAATGCTTACGGTAATGTGTGAGCCAGGAGCTACGTTTATCGAGATCATGCGCATACTCACTGATCAGAAATATGTGCAGGAACTTCTTCCAAAAGTACAGGATCCTATTATTCGCCGTTACTGGACAGATCAGATTGCACAGACTTCTGACTTTCATAAATCAGAAACACTCGACTATATCGTTTCAAAATTCGGACGATTTGTCACAAATAGAACAATGCGTAATATCATAGGACAATCCAAAAGTGCTTTTGATTTCCGCAAAGTAATGGATGAAGGAAAGATACTTCTCATTAATTTATCCAAAGGCCGCCTGGGCGAAGAAAATTCAAGTTTCTTGGGTCTTGTTATGATTCCAAAAATTCTGGTCGCTGCTATGAGCAGACAGGATACACCCGAAGAACTTCGTAAAGATTTTAGTCTCTATGTCGACGAGTTCCAGAACTTCGCAACTCCTGACTTTGCGGTCATCATGTCAGAAGCCCGTAAGTATCGTCTTGATCTGACCGTAGCAAATCAGTTTATCGGGCAGATGGACGAAGAAGTGAAGAATGCGGTATTTGGTAACGTAGGAACTCAGATCGCGTTCCGCGTAGGCGTAACTGATGCATCATTTCTGCAACGTGAATTCCAGCCAGTGTTTGGAGAATCGGATCTTATCAATATTGAAAGGTTTCATGCGTATATGAAAACAATTGTCAAGAACGAGCCAGTGCCTCCGTTTTCTGTAGACATGACAAAAGATATGAGTAAAATGAAGGCTGAATCGAATGAAAAAATCGCACAGGCAATAACTCAACTTTCAAGACTGAAATATGGAAGACCTCGTGAGTTTGTGGAAGCTGAAATTCAGCAACGATCACATCTGTAATCAAATACATTTAAAAATCAACGTGGATACTTTATACTACCTCTATGCTACAGACACTTGAAGTACGATTAACTGCGAAGAGAAAACTGAATGAGGGAGTGTTTATTCTCGAGTTAACTCCTGAGCAGAACAAAATACTTCCCTTTGTAGCTGGGCAGTATGTGATTCTGCATATACCTCAACCAACAGGGGTTCCTGCACGAAGACTTTATTCTATTGCATCAAGTTCTCATTCATCTGGCTCATTTGAGTTACTTATAAAATTCCTTCCTGGTGGTGTAGCTTCAGAATTCTTAAACAATTTACCTATCGGCGGAACATTTATATGTCAGGGACCAGCAGGTATATTCGTACTGAAGCCACCAGTCCGTGACATTGTTTTTCTTGCTACGGGAACAGGCTATGCCCCTATCAGAAGTATGCTGGACCAACTACTCTATCACGAACCTCAGTTTACAAAGCAGATAAGTCTGTATCTTGGTTTTAAAACATATGACCATATCTACTTACACGAGGAATTAATAGACATGATGAAATCGTTCCCCCATTTTTCGTTTAAAATCTGTTTATCACGCCAGGAATCTATAGACTCGATATCTGATGAAATGAAACCATTTATCGCTCACGGAAGAGCTACCGAAGTATGGGCACGTGATTCAGAAGGAAAGGATCGCATGAATACAGACTATTATCTGTGCGGCGGAAGAGAGATAGTCGAAGGAATGAAAGAATTTATGCTGGGCCAAGGACTCACTAAAGAACAGGTGCATGCAGAAAAATTCTGATTTTTTTGCAACTATCTTAAAAACTTGTTACAAAAAATTCTGCTGGTATCTGAGGTAGTGACTGAAACAATTCTACTTTCTTTACGATTCCTGATAATGATTGTGCTTCCGATGTAATGATTTTACCCTGGGGTTTAAGAGCAACCGTACCCTGCATAGCGACTTTTGTTTTATCAAACAAGGATCGTGCAATAAGAAGGACTGTATTTGCTGGTGGTGTAATCTGCGACGTTTTACAATAATACTTTACTCCATCAACTGTGGTGATACCTACCTGTGCAAGGTTATTAGGATCAGTTTGGGCGGCAGCACCAAATTTGCCACTTACATCTGCGATATATCTTTTCAGTGTATATACACCTGCATTATTCATAACCATAGTGAGTTCTAGAGCGATATTAGAACAACCGGCACTGGATGTATATTCTGATCCATAATAGAGCGTTATATTGCCATTATAAGGGTTAGATAACGCACCTGACGCCGTATCATAGTCTGCAAGATAAAACGTATATTCCTGACCGTTTTGAATGGTAGGAGATGAAAATTCATTTCCTTGTTGTGTACTTACGGTAACCTGACTTTTGTCGAGAGCAATGCCGCTCAAATTATTCAGACTTACTGAATTATCACTATAAAGATATGTGTTATTATTTAGGCCGGTTCCAACAGCTTTTTCAATACCTGCTTCAGCAGCGGCTAATGTTTTTTGAGATTCCTGTTCCAGCTTTGTGAGTTGTGTATCTGTGGTAGATTTAAACGATACAGTAGTAACGACTGTGATTACGGTAGCAAGAAGCATAACAATAATCAGTAATACTTGTCCTTTTTCACTTTCACCTTTATTTGTGTTATGCATAAGATGAGAATAAATTATCTAAGCAAAAATTGCAACGTCACTGTATTTGTTTCCATGAATAGGCACGTGTTGATAACTGTTCTAGCATGGTCATGAATCCATCCGGCTTAAATACGATAAATAATGATGGCTGCTGTTTATTTACACGTGCTCGCTTGGTGGAATCAATCGGATCGCCTGTACTCGATAGATTTCCGACTATTTTAAGCGGATCGGTTGAGGTGCCCAGATCTATCGTATCGCCTACAAATATACCATCTGCTTCTGTTACAAATGTGCTTCCTGAATAAAAGTTAATTCGTTTAGCAATGATCGCAGTATTTTTCGCTGGTTTAAATTCTGTTGTATTGAAGCTGACAGTACCATTTACAAGTAATACTATGTGTGCAGTATTAAAAATTCCTTTATTGGTATCATCTATTATCATGTCCCCTGTATAAACATTCAGCTTTGTACCTGTGAGCTGGTAAATATTTGTGATTGTCTGATACTCTTTACGTGATCTCATGTAATCTGTAAATCTACTGTAATCGAGTGGTGTTGATGGACTATAGCTTTCACTTGCCCAGCCTTTTTGGCTTGAAGTACCATTACCTAGCGCGGCAGCACCTGCTGATGTAAATGCTCCAACCTGATCGTATTGACCCGCACTATCTCCGATAAGTAATGACTTCTCGTTATAATCATCACTATCAAACGGTGCGATGGTACCCGGGAATAATGAACTTGCACCTGCATGACTCTGATAACTCCCATTCTTTACCTTGTAATATGATGCTGATGTGCTCAATTTGAAGAATATATTTTCTGTTGAATTAGGCGTATTATTGCCTGTGAAATTAACAGGAACTGTTACCGGCGTATTACAGTTAGAACCCGACTGAGTACATACTCCTGTATATTGATTAGCACTAAACCCTACCGCACTTACGGTTACCGTTTGATTTGGATTCGAATCTGCATTTACGTTATCAAGATTTACCGTACAGGTATAACTTGTTATGACATTACCGCTGAATGTACCGTTACAATTTGTAGATATACCTGTTGGATTAGATGGATTAACCGTGATAATGATACCTCCACCATTTGCGCCACCTGGAGTGAACGCACCCGTTCCTCCATTACCTGTTGGATCATATTCGCCGACGGTTCCACCAATAGTTCCGTCATTGTAAGCAACTTTATTAAACGAAGTTGGTATTGAACAATTACTTGCTGCTACTGATCCGTTCCCATCATTGTATGCGCAGACACGAACATAATATGTACCATTGGTAGTTAAGGGACCATCTACGGTTGTAGTTATATATGTTCTTGTTGCGGGAGCAATACCATTTTTGTTAACTACCTTATTTATAAACGCATTATCAGTCGAAATCTGCAGGGTAAATCCATTACCAGAGCCGTTACCATTACTGGCACAATCATATCCCCATGCCTTGCTACAGCCACTTCCCGTATCTGTAAACGACCAATTTACTTTTACATAGCGCGCATGAATAACTGTCGGACTTGCCGGATCGCTTACTGAAGTAACTGCTGGTTTGTTTTGTGGCGCCTGATTAGCACAGCCTGTGATTACTTGACTGCCTCCACATGCTACACCATTACTACAAGTACCGGTACAACAAGGCCCATTACATGTACATGTCGCGGTACCACTGTATGGCCCGCAACTTGCAGGTCCTGATACGCCACCTGGAGTAAACTGACAACTTGCTAATGGTGAGTTACTACACGTATTGGCTCCGCTACCAGAAACCGTAGCACAAGTAAATCCTGAACATGCCAAGTGGAATGGTGTCGGTGTACGTGTCGGTGTGGGGGTTGGAGTTCTTGTTGCTGTTGGTGTTGGCGTTCTTGTTGGTGTTGGTGTCGATGCTGATCCGGTAACTGTAACTGTAGAACTTGATGATGCAGACCAGCTTCCGCATGATCGCTGTGCCTGTACCCAGATTTTGTATGTATGTCCTCCTGCTAAGGTAAACGTATATGATCGAGGTGTGGTTGGTAGATTATTCACACAAGCATCACCTGAAGCAGTACCGCTACAATCAGCAAGACTCGTGAAACTATTCGGATCACGATCTATGCGTAGTGCATAACTTGCGGCTCCTCCACCAGATGGTGCATTCCATGTAATAGTATATGCACCGTTTGAAATAGTTGCACCATTTGTGGGTGCCGTGAGGGTTGGTGCGTTGATTGAAGCGCAAGGGACAGGTGTTGGTGTGTTAGTCGACCCTGGACGCGGTGTCGGTGTGCGTGTTGGCGTTGCTGTTGCAACACGAGGCGTTGGTGTGCGTGTCGGTGTAGGAGTTGGTGTGCGAGTAGCGATAGGAGGACTCGAGCATCCTGTCTTACAGCAAATAGAACCAGCCGGTGCACTCCATGGATTCCTTATAACACCGCTCCCCCCCGCATTACACACCGTATTCACAGGACATGTTATCCCTGCTGTACTGTATGTTACGTCTGTATAGCATCCGGGTTTTGGCGTGGGTGTTGCTCCAGGACAACTAAAACTAGGCCCAGCAATGACAGATCCGTTCGTGCCGCAACTGTTATGACTCTGCACATTCCAACTATATGTATGTCCAGCCTGGAGGTTTAAATATAAAACGATAATCGTATCGGACTGTGCAGCTGAGTTTGTAATGTTTGTTGTTACGCTCCCCGTCGTATTGTCAGTCACTTTTGTTGTTACAGAATCAGTCCTTATCAAAGGCCATTTATAACTGAGTGCTATTCCTCCTCCTGCTGCACAATTTGGCGGACCTGTAGTCACACTTGTGGGATTACCTGGCGCCGGGCATGGAGCTGCTACAGTAAATGTAACAACACTTGATGTGGGACCAGCGCCACAACCTCCCGTTCCATACACATACCATGAGTATGTATGCCCCTGGGTAAGAGTAAATGTTGTTGATGTTGCCGTTAGGTTATCTTTAGAAGAAGATATGTTCGTGGTTTTATCAGTTATACGCCATGAATATGTTACCGGTGAAATGAGTTGACCTGATGTGTTTTTTAGAGCATCCCATCTAAATGTATATGAACCTGTAAATCCAGTAAAGGTAGTATTCGGATTTAACCCTGTGGGAGTAGCAAAATTTCCACAGACAGCTGACACAGGATTCTGAGTACTCAAAAATATCAGAACCATTAAAGCGAATATTAGAACTATTCTTTTCATATTAATCATTGCTGACCATATATAACTAATTTTTTGTTATTCGCTGTTACATCCATCAGGAGAATGACTCTTTTGTTAACATCTTGTTCGGTTAATATATGTTCAGAAGATATTGTTTTTCCCTGTGCATCTAATAAAGATATGCTCATATCAGATGTATATGATAACTCTACTATGTTATTATCTTTATTTTTCAATTTCAATGAGTTATTTCTAAATGATAGAAGGGTATACTCAGTAACTTGCGCCGATGTATATGTATCTTGAGATTCGGTTAACGTTATTATGTTAGCGGTATTAGAGATTGCTTTAGGGGAAATTGTCTGAGCAGGTGGATGAGAGATGGATTGCTTGTAAAACGTATTGCCATATGCAAACAACAAAGCTGATATCATCAATAAAACTACAGAAAACAGCATCTTACTTAATAAACGCATATATCTTAATATATACCTCTTACCAGTTGTAAATCAACACATTATTGCCGTCGATGAAAATAAGAGTTGAGGACTTCCCTGGCAAGAGGACCAGCTTCATCGGACCCTTGTCCCGCATTCTCAACCATAACGGTAAGTATAATCTCAGGATTTTTTGCTGGAGCATACACAGTAAACCAGGCATATGGTTTATCATTCCCCTCATGTGATTCTGCGGTACCTGTTTTGCACGCTGTTGTTATTTCAGTACTCTGATTGCCATTCTTAACACCAAAATGAAATAACGGCCATCCTGTTCCGCCAGGTGCACATGCTTTTATCATCCCTTCTTTAAGAAGACTCAACGTTTTTTCTGATAATGCAACTTTCTGACATTCTGAGGTCACGTCTTTTTCATCTATTCCATTTCTATGTGTAGTTCCATTTTTTAACAATTTGGGTTTGCACAGATACCCATCATTTGCGATTATACTTGTAGAAAGTGCAACTTGAATAGGTGTTGCAAGTATATACCCCTGACCGATTGCCATGTTATACGTGTCACCTGTGTACCACTGTTCCTTCAACACATCTTCTTTCCAGAACGGTGATGGAATAGTTCCTGTCGATTCGTCGAGTCCGATACCTGTTTTGTTTCCGTATCCAAATTTCTCTGCCCATGACTTTACTGAGACAGGCCCCATCTTGCCACCTACTTGATAAAAGAAAATGTCGTTTGATCGCTGAATAGCTTTTATAACATCTACATCACCTTCCATCTTCCCATACTCGAGATAGTACCAATTACCAAAAGATTGTGCTCCCGCCTTAAGAAAACCTGTATCTTTATATATTGTTTTTTCATCTATTTTATTGTCTTCCAGAGCTCCGGCTGCCATAACTATTTTGAATGTCGATCCAGGTGGATATGTTCCTTCTAGCGCTCTGTTAAACATCGGTTTATTTTTATCAGTAAAATACTTCTCAATCTCAGAAGACATATCATCCTCAAATGCCTGTGGATTGAACGATGGTGAAGATGCCATAACAAGGAGTTCTCCGGTTTTTGGCTTGAGACCAACAATAGCAGCCCGTTTATTCTTAACTACTTCATACGCTTTTTTTTGTAATGATTCATCAAGTGCAAGTTGAACGGTTGATCCGTTTTCTGGAGGAATGACATTGAGTGTCCTGACATATCTACCATGAGCGTCGACTTCAACTAATTTACCACCATGTTTTCCTCGAAGGGCACATTCGTAGAGTTTTTCGATGCCTTTTTTACCCACTTTATCACCCGATGTGAGTTTTGTTAAACAATCATCATCTTGTATATCTGTTTGGTCAGCAACCTGCCTATATCCAACCATATGTCCATATACTTCACCATCATGATACGACCTGGCAGATAGAAGACGAAAACCCGATGCATTTATATCAGCGGGTGTATTATCTACAAGCGGAAATCCTTTTCTATCAATAATACTTCCGCGTTGCGGTTCTATAATAATTTCACGTATTCTATTTTCCTCAGATAATGAGCGATAATAAACACCTTTTACGACTGTAAGCTGAAATAGTCTACTTACGAGCACACAGAAAAATACTCCTATAAATAGAAAATAACCAAATAAGTAGAAAATGGAACGGTCACGTGTCCGCATATCAAAATCCATGCCTCCTGGTGTACCTTTTTCGATAATAGGTAGTTTATTCATAGGTATGAAAAGTATTGTTTCATTGTTCCATGGATCCTCTGAAAACTATGGCAGTATATATTAAGAACAATGGAGCAATGGAACGGTGAAACCATCAGTTATTCTATCAGAGATCTTTCTTCATCTGATGCAATTACCTTAAACCCTACGTGTGATTGGCCGGCAAAGAATAACCCCTCTCCGACTGCAGCCGACAAGAGAAAATGTTTTTCTCCGCCTGTTAGATAGAATGTATCTGTAATTTTATCTACAGCGGCAGTGGACTGTTTGAGAATAATCTGTAAACTCGAATTTGTGATGATTGCTCGTCCTTCATCGGTTGATAAAAAGTCTTCGACGTCTTGCGTGATGGTTGTCATACCAAGCAGGTATTTACGAGCACGCTTTGCGAAATTGTGCAAGTAAGCACCTGAATCTTTATTCTTGATAAGATACCATGCCTCATCGACGATAAGAACACGTCGACGTTTATCTTTGCGCACACGATTCCAGATATAATCGAGCGTGATATACATTGCCACTGGTCTTAAATTTTCCTCAAGATCGCGAATACCAAATACGGTAAATGGATTTTTAATATCGAAGTTCGATTGATGGTTGAAAATGCCTGAAGCAGATCCTTTCACAAACTTTTCTAGACGATCAGCCATTTCTTTTGCCTCAGGTGTTTCCATTCCTAAGAAAATTTTATAGAGATCTTCCAGAAGTGGCGGCGCTGTTTTAAATGTTGCCGGATCTTGTGTAATACCTTTTTCACGATATGTAAGCACTAGAGCACGGTCAAGAAGTGCGTCTTGAGCAGGCGACAAATCTCCCATGATAACTCTCATAAGAGAATGTAAGTTCAACAATTTGTTAGTTAATTCGTCTGGTTCCGGATTCTCAACAATCAGATCAAATGGATTGATTTTATATGACGATGTCTGTGAAAATTCTACGAACTCTCCACCCATCGACTCTGTTAGTTTACGATATTCGTTTTCAGGATCAAGAATGATGACATGCGTATCCATCATAAGGAGTCTTGCTGTTTCTAGCTTAACGAGAAAACTCTTTCCTCCTCCTGATTTACCTAAAATAACTGAGTTCGCATTTTCAAGAGTGAACCGGTCAAATACGATAAGACTTCCATCGTGTTGATTGATTCCATATAAAATACCTTCATTTCGAGTGAGTGATGCAGTTGAGAATGGAAATGTCATTGCGAGTGATGTTGTATCCATGTTTCGCCATACTGACAGTTTATCGGCGAACATCGGCATTGTTGATTTAAATCCTTCTTCCATCTCAAGGGTGGCTTTTCGTGAAATAATAAGCAGCGATGAAAGAATCGAATCAATCTGTTTGGAAATGGTATCCATTTCTTCAAGCGTATCTGACGGGATAGTGATATAAAGTCCAAACTGAAAAAATCTTTCAGCACCTTTTGCGAGCTCTGCTTGCAGTGAAAGAGCATCGTCGAGAGCAACTTGAACAGTCGGGTCTACTACTTTTCCTGCCTTCATATCATTTTCAATAGTAGCCTCCATTTCTGCAATTTTGCGTCTCAACTCTTCCAGTACTGTTTTAGCCTCGGTAGGATAGATATACATTGAGATATACAGAGGATGATCAAATGTAATAAGCGAATAAAGCCAGTTAGCTGAAACGTATCGCGGGTAGCCAACTACGTACAATGTGCGATAATACTTTTCATCTATCTTAACGTGGTTAAAATCTACTTCAACAAATGAAGGAGCGATAAGATCCTTAACACTCACCGTTCCTTTTGCCAGTACATCGGCTACATTCTGAGCTGAAGAAGGCACTGATCCTCCTTTATTTCCTCCAAATAAGTTAAACATGTTTGGCATATTATCCGTTGGTTAAAATAACATCAGTATAACTTTCAATTGGACCTAACTGACGGCCTGTAGACGATGGATTGTAAAGATTATAATATAAATCTACGAGTTCCTGTTTTTGAAGCACAGTAGCACGCAGCCCTACATGAGCTAAGAGTCTCAATAAATGATCCCGCTTTGGATAAAGCGATGTTTTAGCACGACTGATGACATATTCTTTATGAAGACCTCGTGCGTTCACTCCTGAAACACCAAGTTCAAGAGGTGTAAACGGAACCGTAAAGAAAAACCGCTTCTCAAGAACGGTATTCTTTTTAACTATATTCTTAATAAATTCTTTATATGACATGAGTCGCTTTCTGATTAATTCATTTTGCATCGTTTTGATTTTGCCATCAAGATACTCTATGTATGATGAAATGTCGATTTTTTTAGATAGGATTAAAATCTCGACAGGAAACGAAAGCGAATTGAGTAAACTGCCGTATGCGTATATGATAGATGCCTGTTCTTCCTGTGATAGAAGCCAGAAGTTTACGGCACCAATTTCAATGACAATCGATGCTGAATAATCTTTGAGCAGAACGATATCATCTTTTATATCTTCTATCTCAATAAAAGTCTGCGTTGTTGATTTAATTGGTGATGTAGGTTTTGTAACTGGCATAATACTTTCTTTATAACATTTCTCGTGAATGGATCTGCAAATTTAATGGATCCGCTCCTGTTACGCTAATAGTCATTGTATCAAAAAAATACCCCTGTTTGGGATCCTTGACTTCGACCGTGTATGTCCCGACCGATAACGGGTTATAACTTGCAAATATACCGTGAGGATTTGTTTTCAATAAACGGATTGGCTGACCTGCACTGTTTTTAATGTAAATGAGAATACCAGGTAAAGGTATCTTCTTATTATTTTTTATAATACCAATTAAGGAAGGATGTTGTGGATCTACGTGAGGAGCTGCAGGAGCTGCTGTCGATATTTGTTGTTGAGGCGCGGTCACTTGCACTTGCTGCTGTGGTTGCATACGTACGGGAGGTTGTGATAATGATCCGGCAAGTGCGGGTGGTTGAGCAGGAGCTCTATATACCTGAGGTGATGTTGCTGTTTGAGGAGCTCCCGGTTTTTTTACTCCTAACTGTCCACTCGGTTTCCGAAGAAGATTCTGCATTTCCTGTTTCTGGACATTTGGCTTTTGTTGCTGATTCGTATTTGCGAGGTATGCAGCCAGTTTATCTTTCGATTCAATGTGCGCCATTACTTTGTGAGGATCTGTGACAAAGTACAGGTCCTGAATAAGAAATAAAGGAGGGTTATTTTTAAGGTAGGTATATTGTGTAGGCGAATTCAGTCGTTTCCACAGATTTTTTATCCATTGATCGAGGGGTTTATCCTGAAGAGGTAGAAACGCAAGAGCGGCACCTATCCCGGCAACAATAAATCCAAGAAGGATGTTGATAAATGGAATAGGAAATATCTTGAGAACAATATAACCTAAGGGGATAAACACCACAAGGTATAAGAATTGCTTAAGGGTCATGAAACCAATAAGTTTGAATTCAAATGTGGTGATCTGACGAGGTATCGGATGCTGCTCCATGCTAATTAGTATAAACTAATTGTCCCATTGTTTCATTGTTTCATTGTTCCCACGATAAGAACATGATAAGAGACAATGAGGCAATGGAGCCATGAAACAATGTATTGAAAAAGTATCAGCGATACATGATTGGTTTTTCGGTTTGAGGTAAGATAAGACTCATCTTTCGGCTCTTACTGTTTACCCGCTCGACGAACACTTTGACTGTTGAACCGATCTGGAGGTTTTCTTCACCTGTAAGTTTACTTACATGAATAAGTCCTTCAACACCCGGCTCTAAGCGTACAAAGTATCCATAGCGTTCTTTGCGGATAATTTCGCCTTCAATTTCCTTGTCTTTTGGATATTTCTTCTCAATTTCGACCCATGGATCAATGGTAAATCTCTTAAGTGAGAGATTTAATTTAAGGTCAGTTTCGTTTTTCTCAACAACAATGACTTTGATTGATTCTCCAGGGCGAACATAAGAAGAAGCGTCTGATACTTTTTCCCATGAGATTTCAGAGATGTGTACTAAGCCTTCAACACCGTTTACTTCACAGAAGATACCAAATTCTGAGATGCCCAGTACTTTTGCTTCGTACTGCTCACCTACTTTAATCTGATCAAAACGATCACGAAGTTCTTTCTGTGAAATATTAAGTGCTGCTGCTTTCTGTGATACGACAAGACGATTCTTAGCCTGATCTACTTCAAGTACTTTTACTTTGATTTTCTGGCCATCAAGTTTACCTGGAGCATCGAGGAAATCTGTGGTAAGTTGAATTTTCGGGATAACACCACGAATACCCATGAAGTCAATGAATACGCCACCTTTGCCATATTCGCCACATACTACTTCGATTTCTTCTTCTTTTTCTTTCTTATCTTTCAGAATATCCCATTTGCCTTTTTCAAAGAAACGAGACATAGAGACAACTGGAAAGCCTTCTTTTGATTCTTCTGAGATAATACGTACGGTAACGGTATCGCTTACTTTTAAATAAGGGAGATATGTAGAGATTTCTTTTATTTCTTTATCACCGAGGACTGCATATGCCTTGGCACCAACATCAAACAAAACTGCTCTTTTAGAAAGTGATACGATTTTTGCATCGAGCTCCTGTCCTTTCTTAACTGCGTGTAATACATCCCCTGCAAGAAGAGCTTCCATGGGATTTACCGAAGAGGTAACCACAGGTTCTGTGGATTTTGTTTTGGTTTTTGTTACTTTTGTTGTTGTTTTTTTTGCTGGCATGTCAAGATTATCCTCCT
>CAYXCP010000011.1:9751-16146 GCA_964463455.1 uncultured Gammaproteobacteria bacterium | reverse complement strand
TCTTTAGTTATAGCTCAGGATTTTGAATCAGGAGCGGTAGGAAGTGGCGAATATATGAACGGTAGTACTATCACAACTAATAACCCAATTGCCGGTAATTATAGCGCAGAAGGTAGGGTATATAAAGATGATAGATCTACAGGCTGGGTTTTAAGACAGAATATTACAACAGGAAAAGAAATATACGTTTCATGGTACGAATATATTGACAGGCAGGGCAAGAATAATGATGAGACGATGCTGTTTGCTGCCCGTAAAGAAGGGTCTGGTGGCAACTACATGTTCTGTCGATGGCAGTATTTAAATCATATGGGATCATGGGCAACAGCGTTTAATCTTGATACTGGTAGACTGGTATTGTTTTGTGAAGGTGACACAGGTGTTAGCACTGTTTCAAAGTCGTTTGCAAGAGAACCCAAAAATTGGATAAATTTTGGTGCTGGACGTGTGCGACAGTGGGAAGTGTATTGGAAACCTGCAACAAATAACGAAAAAAATGGCACCTCAAGAATCTACTTAAATGGAATATTAAAAGAACAGTTTGCAGATACTACTTTTAATTTTAATTATGACATGACTGGTGCCAGTATTTATATCGGTGGTCCAACTTACACGAAAATAAACTGGGGTGATAATCAGCGCGGTATGGCGTGTGCTGAAAATATTGGACAGTGCGACGGGGATGCTGCAGTAGGACGTCCTAAACATTTTAAATGGCCTATTGGGTGTCAAAATCAAGCTCCTCCTGATGGGTATGTGCCAATATTTAGAAGGTTTATTGACAATATAATAGTTGCGCAGAGGGGTAATTAATTATGAAAAATATACTATTTTTATTGTTATTAACAATAAATTTGTTTGCATCATCATACACCGATGATTTTAGTACAAGCAACTCAAATTGGACAACGATAACAGGCTGTAGTTCAATGTCGTTTTCTGGTGGGACGTTTAATAGTTCTGTCGCATGGTCAAGAAATGGTGCATTTTTTAACGCATCTGATATAACAGCAGATTCTCAAATGATATCATCTAATATTTATTACACAACGGCTGTAATACAAACGTATTTAGCGGCAAGAATCCAGCCAAATGTTCAAACCTGTTATTATTTCGGATTCTACAATAATAGTTCTGAGTGGAGAATTGGGAAACTTATTAAAACAGCTAATTATACTTTGTCAAGTGCTTCAATGTCATCAAAACCATCAGGTACAAAATTTAGTCTTCGTGTTTGGGATGACTCAATAGTAGGTTATATAGACGATATACCAGTTGACACTGTTATAGATTCGGACATACAAAGTGGTTATGCTGGCTATTATGTTTATGCAACTGACAATCCAGGTAGATATGATAATTTCAATCTAGTTGACAATATACATAAGGTACCTGCAACAATAACTTCCCAACCAAGAGATACGTCAGTTGATGAAACAACAAGCGCATTGTTTAATATTACTGCGGATGGTACTGGGTTATCATATCAGTGGATTAGGAATAATTCAAATGTTGGCGGGAATGCAAATTCATACTCTTTTACTACTGCAATGTCAAACAATGGAGATTCGGTATGGTGTATTGTCTCAGCTGACACAGGAAGCCCAGTAACGTCAACAAAGGCATATTTAACCGTTACTGAATTTAATGGCGAGTCCTTTGACTCAACGGAAATAACAAGCGATGTTGGTAATACGAAAGAATGCCCTGTGATCGCTGTTCAACCTGAATCAGATACTGTGGCGGTAGGTAGCGACACATTGTTATCATTTATTGTACAAGCGTTTGGATCAAACTTAACGTATCAGTGGAAATTTAACGGGACAAACGTTGGATCAAATGTAAACTATTATCAGAGAGTAGGAGCTAAAGCTGATTCAGGTAAATATGTAAAGTGCGTAATCTCTGGTGATACATGTAGCCCTGTAACCACTGATTCGGTTTTAGTTGCTGTAATAGGTCAAGATGCTCCAACTCCACCGGTAATTACGTTGCAACCGAGAGATACAACTGTTAATGCTGGATCAACTGCAACATTTACTGTGTCTGCTACAAATGCGACTAATTACCAGTGGTGGGTAAATGACATTCCTGTAAACGGAGCTACTAATCCGTCGTATTCATTTACAGCTACGTCGGGTATGAATGGATATCAGATTTACTGTGCTATTTGGAATGATTACGATTTTGTACATACTGATACTGTGACACTAACTGTAAATCCAGTTGTAACATTTAATCAATCAGTGGATACACTGAATCTTGTTTGCGCAAACAACGTAAACGTACAGTCATGGCAGTGGTATAAAGATAACGTTGCAATAAACGGAGCTACCGACTCAGTATTGCAAGTTATTGTTGATAGTACATCAGCAGCAAAATCGGTATATTATTGTAAGATCACTAATGGGTCGAATAGTAAGAAGGTCGGTGATTGGACAATAGAAAGAAAATCAAACGGACGTGTTGTTTCCAGAAAGAATAAATACAGATGAAAACACTGTTAATTATCTTCACTTTTATCTCGATGGTATCGTGTGAGTGGCGGCAGGGAGAATATAAATTGGAGGTGACAATTGAACACCAAATGATACCAGAAAAAGACACGGTAATTGCACGCCATTACCATAAAGTAAATAACGGGTTTTATATTATAACAACGGACTCTACAGAATTGTGGGTCGATAACGTAAGGGAGATAAGTAAATGAAAAAGTTACTTTTAATCGGATTGGTTCTCTGCTGTGGTTTTGCTGCAAATGCATTAACGTTTCGCCAAACAGCTGCTTGTAAAGCTGGTTTAAATCCAACCACAGCTGATACAGCAACAATAACATTTGTAGATAGAATAATGGCGTTGCATCTTACAATGTGTTCTCGTGCATGCAGAGATCTCGCTAATTACAGAATGACAGACTATACAAACAACTCTCAATTTACATCCCCTCAGTTTGTTGAGTTTTACACAAGAGGCTTGAACGGTAGTTTACAAAATTATATAGTTTCACAAATGCTTGCATCAAGTAATGTACAAACAAACGGAATAAATTGCACTGATACTCAGCTTGAAACGTCTTATATGAACGTTATGTTCGGAATAATTAAATTGATTGGTAATGGTTCGCTATAATTTAAGGAACACAAATGAGAATACTAATTTTAATAGCGTTGCTTTGCAATACGGCATTTAGTGCCCTTTATCTAAACGGCGCTACGTATACGCAAACAGTGACTATAAACCATACATCTGTATCTGAAACTAACGGGCATTTTCTGTTTCAAAAGAAAATACCACGTACTGGAAGTGTTGCATTAAGTGTTGATTCTGCAAATAATGTTGGTATAACAAAAATAAACGATACTATTCGAATACCACGATGGGTTGTATTTACAACAGATACGATATTTTTATATGCAGATATTGCAGTGAGCAGCACAGTTGATACAAGTTATCGTATACAATATGGTAAAGCATTAAAGGAGGTTAATGCGAGTGCTACTTTTACAAATTGTGGTATAACTAATTTTTGGGGTTTTAACGAAACCGGCTCTACACAAATAGACTACGCAGGCGGGTATAATGCGACATTACAGAACGGGGCTACAACAGGGCCCGGTATTTTTAACAAGGCATACTATAATGCATCAGAGTTAGTTAGCAAAAACGCAACTGTTTCAGGGAACTTAAATTTGATCGGTGACATAACAGTAACTTTTTTTATAAATCTGACTACAAGCACAAATTTTGGAAGAATACTTGCAAACAGTACGTTTAACATACAAACAGTAGAGCCAGGGCAACAAATAGCCGTAAAAAGTGACGGGTCTACTACAGCCTACAGTAATGCTAATTATCCCAATGGGCAGTGGTCGCTGGTATCTATAACACGATCTGCTGCTGGTGTAACTAATATATACCGCAACGGGGTTTTGTCCGGTGCAGCAAATCAGAGTTCAGGAACACCGGCAGCGGGTGGAACACAGTACTACGTAGGAAACGCGACCACTCTAAACAGATCTATAAATGGGTACATTGATAGGATTGAAATACTAAGAAACATAGGATCAGTTGCTAGTTTCGTTGACAAGTATAACATGCTTTTCTCACCATCAACATTTTCAACACTCGGTACAGTACTGGCAACTGAATTCTCCGGTGAAATGGGGATCGACACACTGCGATTGGTCTGCTCGGCTGAAAACGCATTTACGTACCAGTGGTATCAAAACGATACTGTTAAAGTCGGCGCTACTGATTCTGTGTTGACAATTTTAGCTGATAGTTTATTTTATTCAAAAAAGCAGGTAATTTACTGTTTAGTAAATGGAACTATAAAATCAAGCCAATGGATCTTCTGGTTAGATTTAGCTAATAATAGAAGAAGCGGATACAGACAAATAAATCTTGGACAAGGCATGCATTAAGTTCTGGACTACTATAAAAAAAAGAAAAGCTGGTACTGCGCTAACGTTCCAGCTTTTTTAATAAACAAAAATTACACAAAAGTGTTGACAATGGTGATCACAAACGTTATATTAGTATCAAAGGAGGGCTATAGATGCCTACAAAAACAATAAAAAATGTTCCAAAACCTGAAAGGGAAAATAAGGTTATTCGTCCTAAAATTGATAAGGATGATTGGGACAAGTATGTTGCACTTATTAAAAAGTTGGGCAACAAGCATAAAATACAGGGTTTTCTCGGTGTGCTTGTTGATAGTTATGAGGAAACGCATTGCCCGGAATGTTATAGGGCACTTGATACGATGCTGTGTAAAACTTGTGGAAAGGGAGGAACAATTTAATGAACTTCACAAATTTATTCGGAATTAAGTCGCAGTCGGTAATTGATTCATTGGTACACAACGATTATGATTTGCAGGATAAACCGAGAAACGTGTTTTCCTGTACAGAGGTTTGTGATTCGCCAAAGAACAAGGTGCTACAGCGCCGGCACAACCATGAAGCTACTATTGATATCAGTGATAACCTTCATTCAATGGACGGAAGTGCTATCCACTATGTCCTTGAAATGGGGAACAAAGCTTCTACAACTGCCCGGTTGTGTGAGGAGAGAATCTTTATTGATCTTACCGATATTTCAGCGCATACAATGCCGAAGGGTGGACGTATTCAGGATCAGCCGTGGTACTTTGAAAACCATTACTATGTCTCATTTAAATTTGACGTTTATGAAGAATCTGAGCAATGCCTTGAGGATTACAAACGTACATCGGTGTGGGAAGCAAAGAAAGGGCTCAAGGATGCACGTGTCCAGCAGTTGAATATAAATGGGTATGGAATGCGTTTGCTTGGATTTCCGGTTACTAAGCTTCGCGCATGTTTATTTCTGAAGGATTGGTCAGCTGCTGAATTGAGGTCTCAAGAAACCAGCGCACAGCAAAAAGGATATCGGTGTGAATATCCTGTTATTCCGTACAAAGAATATGAGCCGGCAGTATGGAGTGATGATGAATGCTTAAAGTTTCTTACAAAGCGTGTAGGTCTTCATTTGGCAGCAGCAACACTCACAGACGATAATATACCAGTCTGCACCCCAGAAGAACGCTGGTACAACGGAGAAACCTTTGCGATTATTAAAGAAGGTAATCAGAAGGCAACAAAGCTGATTAAGGCTGAGGACTATGAAAACCGTGAACAGGCACTTGCAACTGCCGAAGACCTTCTCAGAGTATACAAAGAAGAATGTAAGAAGCCTGCTGATGCTGCAAGATACAAGATTGAAGTTCGCCCTGGTAATGATGCTCGATGCAACAGCGATCGTCGGTACTGTGCAGTAAATCAGTGGTGTAATCACTGGAGAGAAACATACGGACACACTGCTCGTGGTGGAGTAGGGGAGGATTATTAATTATGATCATTTTTGAAAGATCTTCAGAATCGGTAAAGGCTATAAATATGGCCATACTTGGTTTTCAAAGTGAAATGCTGGCAGTGGATAAGGAAAAGGATAATCCATTCTTCAAGAGTAAATATGCATCTTATGATTTGATAATGATTCCTGCTAGGCCAATTCTTGTTAAGAATAAGTTGATTGTAACCCATTCATCTCTTGTTGAGAACAATGAGATTGAGGCTGTTGTTAATGTGAACTTTAAAGGAGATAAAGAGACTTCTTCGAATCAGATTATCTCTATCCCTTCTATAACCTTGGTAACAAGGTTGACTCATGTTGAAAGCGAAGAGTGGAAAGAGGTTGCCGTTACAATGCCGTCAGAAAAGGGTAATACTCACGGAATAAAAGGAGTTATCACTTATCTAAGGCGGTGCAATGTTGAAATGCTCCTTGATATAGTTGTATGTGACGAAGATGATGATGGTAATGATTCTGTAACTCCAGATGCTGATAGAAACTACCAGCGCCAGAGAGGTAAC
>CAYXCP010000011.1:0-9741 GCA_964463455.1 uncultured Gammaproteobacteria bacterium | reverse complement strand
ACCACGGCAGGATGCAGCACTAAAACAAACGGTTCCTGCACAGCAACAGAAGGCTCCTGAGACTCCTCCGAAGCATGACCTTGAGAAAGAGGTACTTGATACCCCACTGCATGATGCAAGGAAGGTTACAGAGAATCCCGGTTCACTGAGTGAACTTAATCAGCAGATTAAGAACGTTGATAAGCAGGTGAATGGTACACCTGCAGCACAGCAATCAGCAGCCCCTATGACAGATGCTCAAAGAAGTCGGGCTGGTGTGTTAATCGGAGAAGAGTATGATAAAATGAAGGATGCTCTCAAGGCAAATGGAATTAGTCCATCATCTTGGAAAGTTTGGTTGATGGCTAAGTACAAGGTAGACAGTATTCAATTCATTCTTCGTACAGATTACGAAGCAATTATTGAAACAATTAAAATGGATCCGACTGCAATCGATCCTAATGCAAAGGTTGGAGGTTAAGAATGAATCAGGTAATTCTTATTGGAAGGGCCGGGAAGGACCCGGAGATTAAAAAGGTAGGACAAAATAACACTTCAGTTGCAACGTTCTCAGTATGCACAAGCGAACCTATACCAGGTAGAAAGGATGACTATAAAAGCACTTGGCACAATATTAAGTGTTGGGGAAAGGTTGCAGATATAGCCTATGAAGAGATTCGCAAAGGTGATGAAGTTTTTATTAAGGGTAAAATTGATGTTGAATCTTGGGATGATAAAAATACCGATAAGAAGGTGTACAAGACTGTTGTTGTTGCTGAAATAGCCAGATGTACACGTCAGGCCGGATCAGGAAAAGGAAGCCAATCTCAATCACAGGATAATGATCCAGGACCGCAGGAAGAGTGGTAAAATGAAAGTTCATAAAATAGTCACAACTATTGATGAACTTAAAGAGGTAGTCAAATCCATAGAAGAAAGTGGGTTTGACAAACCTCACCTAATTGAGTTCTCTCCGTTTAAGAAAGCTCGAAGCCTGAAACAGAACGCCGTGATGTGGATGTGGTTTCGATGTATAAAGGATGAAACCGGGAATGATGTTGATACGCTTTATGAGTATTTTTGCGAGAAGTACCTGCCGTGGTCTGAAAAGGAATTATTTGGAAATGGCGTTCGTATGGTTGGTGGAACTTCTCAATTGAATACCAAAGAGTTTGATGATTTTCTGGAAAATATCAGGATGGAAATGCTTAACGATCAGAATATCATCTTGCCTAATCCAAACGATCAAGGGTGGGATGAATTCTATGCTAAATACTGCGGAGGTTGAAAGTGAGTTGGGTAAAAAAAGATCCTATTAAAAGAAAAGATTTGCATGTTGGATGTTTAAATTGTTCAACAGCGGCATTAATAGCACCAATGGACATGGTTATTGCTGTTGGGTTTGGGTGTGCTTATGTAGAAAAAGATGGACATCAAATATATGATGGTGAATATGATTATAAAAATGGTAACGAACCTAAAACGGTATCATATTTTGAAGATATGGCAAAAGAAGATCCTGACCATGATTGGCGAATTGTAAAATTTGGGCCTATGCATGGTGAAACATTTCAAAGGCAAGTAGAAAATAATTGGGTATGCATAGAATCAAATGAAGGATTTGCATAATTATTAACATTTGATTATATTCTCTATATCCGGTGACTCGGAGATAAAAATTGAAAAAATTTCTGTTCATATAAGACAACCCTGTGTGCTGGTATCTTCTACCGGCAGAGTCACCACGGGGTTGTTTTGTTATTTTGGAGGTAATTATGGGTTACAATGGATTTGTTAAATTGTCAGCTAATATTCTTCAGTCGTCTATTATGTTGGAATCGCCGGAAACTTTTAAATGCTGGATTACAATTCTTGCGTCTTGTGACTCTGATGGGGTGGCACGTATTTCGCCAGTGTTCCTAATGTCTGTGTGCCATCTTGATAAAGAAACTGTTCTAAAAAGTCTAAATGTATTGGAATCACCAGACCAGCTAAGCAGGTCTCAGGCTGAGGATGGCCGAAGAATTAAAAGGATTGATGGTGGGTATGAAATAATAAATTACCACAAATACAGGGATTGGACATACTCAAGCAACCCTGATTCCGTCCGCAAAAAAAGTCTTCGTGACAGAAAAAAAGCAGAAGCGGGACATGTCCCAGAAAATGCAGAAAATTCGGGACATGTCCGGACACCTCTGTCTTCTGTCTTCTGTAATCTATCTTCTTCTGATAATACTTCTAAAGATTCTACTACTGTAAGTGATATTAATACCAGTAGTGAGAATAGTAACAGTAGTGATCTTAAGAAAGATGTTTCTAAAAGAAAAGAAAAGAATGTTCCAGAATTTGCGATTGAGTTGGCAAAGTACCTAAAAGAAAAAATAGTCGAATCAGGAACGGATATGGTTTTAAAAGAATCGCATCTTACTGGTTGGGCTAATGATTTCCGCCTGATGGTCACTTCTGATAAAAAAACGGTAGAAGATATCAGGAAAAAGATTGATGATGTGTTCAACAACGAATTCTGGTCAAAGCAAATACGTAGTGCCGGGAAACTTCGTGAACAGTGGAATGCAGGGAAGCTTGATAACCTTAAACAGAGAACGGCAGCAGGGCGCCAGCAAACGAACGAGGCCGAAGAGGTAGATAGATATGCCTCAGAGAAAAGATACGATAGCGGGCGTTGTAGGCGTTATATTGATGCCATGCTTAGAAGACTACTTCCAAAGGATGATGCTTGGGAAAAGTACATTATTCCAGAATCAGATGATGAGTTAAAACCTATTTGGGATATTATAGTTGCTGATGGTGGATTTATAAACGGTGTTAAGACAAAAGAAGCAGCATTGAGGATATTTGGAATGCTAAAGGAATACCCATGAGAGAACTGTCATTGTTCACTGGAACCGGAGGAGGTGTACTTGGAAGCAAATTGCTTGGATGGACAACTGTCGGATATG
Source organism: uncultured Gammaproteobacteria bacterium (assembly GCA_964463455.1). GTDB lineage: Bacteria > Patescibacteriota > Microgenomatia > UBA1406 > GWC2-37-13 > JBDKFK01. The sequence continues at coordinate 6,802 of CAYXCP010000011.1, read as the reverse complement.
TTGAGTGGGAACAATATTGTCAGAGAGTCATCAAACAACGAATCAAAGACGGGATATTCGATAACGCCCCAATATTCGGCGATATCGGAACATTCATCAGTGAAGGGTACGCCAGAAGATATAGAAAAATGGTTGATGCAATTACCGGTGGATTCCCTTGTCAACCATTTTCAATTGCAGGAGATCAGCTCGGAGAATTCGATCCAAGAAACAGATGGCCTGAAACGGCTGAATGCGTACGCATTATACGACCAGGAATCTGCTACTTTGAAAATGTTGCAGCTCTCCTTTCTTCCGGATACTTCGAAAAAATACTCTGTGATCTTCACGAAATGGGGTACAATGTGCGATGGGGTGTGTTATCAGCTGGAGAGTTGGGAGCCCATCATAGAAGAGATAGATTATGGATTCTCTGTACCGACTCCACAATCTCGGGATTGGAAAGGAAAATCACAGAGAGCTGGACAAGGAAACACAACAGATTGCCTTCCAAATGCGATTGGTGGAATTCCGAATCCGGAATGGGTAGAATTGATAATGGGACACCCAACAGGACACACAGACTTAAAGCCCTTGGAAATGCACAAGTACCAATACAAATGGCTGCAGCTTTTCAAGCACTATCTCAAGGAATTATTTAAATGAGAGAAAGAATACTGGTAACTGACAAACCTCTCCCGAGTGACCTGGATATTGAAGCCACGGTTTTGAATATGGCAATAAACGATTCAACCGCATTGAGTATGATGCTTGAGCAAGTTACAGCGCAGGATTTCTATTCATCGAAAAACAGTGATCTTTTTTCACTTATTGAAACTATGGTTGAAAAAAAAATAGCTGTTGATGTTATTTCTGTTGATTCTGAGATTTCCGCCAGATGCATGGAGGATCGGCTTGGAAACGTAATTGTCGATATGATGGACAAAGTATGCTCACTCGAAAACTACGAAAGCAAATTACAGGTATTGGCCGGAATATCTATGCTTAGAAAAACTATTCAGGCTTGCGCTGAAACTACAAGAAAGTGTTATTTCCCTGATGAAATGTCGTATGATGATATTGCTGATTTTGCTCAGGGAGCAATAAGAGACGCAACAGACCGGGTTGTAAAATCGGAAGAATCAGATATGAACGTTGTTATGAGTGGTGTTTTCCAGTACATGGAGTCGTTTCATCGAGGGGCAGTGAGCCGGATACTTACCGGTTTTTCAAAGCTGGATCAAACACTTTCAATCGATTCAACAGATTTTATAATACTTGCTGGCCGTCCTTCTATGGGAAAGACAGCTTTTGTTGCGGCTTTAGCGAAGTCAATTGCTAAATCTGGTACTGGTGTTGGTATATTTTCTCTTGAAATGAGCAAAACGCAGCTCGGGCAGCGTCTACTTTGTGATGAAGCTGAGTTATCTATTTTCCTCATGAGAAACAATAAGCTACCTAAGCGTGATTATCCAAAACTTTCAATGGCGGCTGGACCTGTATCTGAATTACCGATCGTTATTGATGATACTCCGATTGTATCTCTCGGTTTGGTAAGATCAAAAATTAGAAAGTGGATAAAAAAGTACAATATAAAGCTGATTATTATCGACTATTTACAGCTTATGCAGATTGATGATCGAGTAGATACAAACAAAGGTCTTGAAAAACTATCGAGAGGATTAAAACTTACGTGTAAAGAGTTTGGAGTACCTATAATCGCTCTATCACAACTAAGTAGAGAGATGTCTAAGCGTGGTAAGAATACTCGTCCTATGCTAAGCGATTTGAGAGGATCCGGGGCTATTGAGCAGGATGCAGATACAGTAATGTTTATTCACCGACAGCATGTATATGACGAAAATCACCCGAAGGAAGATGCGGAGATAATAATAGCAAAACAGCGTAACGGACCTTGTGAAACAGTACATCTTGAATTTAAGCCTGAATTTGCTGGTTTTCGTGACGTTAGAGAGCAAACAGAGTGGGGTGGAGATGAACAGAGTTAAGCAAAAAGAGGTGGTCCCTCCTGTTGATTTAGAAAAAGTACTTTCAATGTGTCATGAAAGAATTAAGCCATATCCAATAGATTGCACTCAATACAAAAGAATAAAAGAACAAATAGAATATTTAGAAAATATAATTGCAAAGTAATATATTTTAATATATATTATTCTTAACTTGGAGGTAATATGCAAAGTATTTACAAGGGTAGACCGCTAGTTACTGCATTTTTAAGCAAAGAGTTAATTGAATTTCTTGGGGATTTTGTTATTGAACCAGCTAAGTATTCAAAATCTTATGTTCTTAGGTGTAAGGATGGCAGAACATTCCATTCTAATACATCGCCAGGTTTGCTGGATGAGGTTGAAAAAGCATATAACGAACACTTAAAATCAAAAGATTGGAGTAAGAAAGGTGAGTAACTGCTATTTAAAAGAAGTTTGTAATAGGTGTCAGAATGGAGCATGTCTTAATGATTGTCCATGTTATGAACCTGATTCATATCCTGTTGGAGAAGACACTCGTAAGGAGTATGTTTGCCAAAAATGTGGTTTTGAGTGGAAAACATGTGAGAGCGAAAACAAAGTCTTTTGCGCGTGTGGACAAAAAATGGTCCTTAAAGAATTTCAAGATTTACCATTCTGAGGTTATTATGCAGTATCCTAAAAAAGCTCCAAAAAAAGTTGATCTATCGGTTGAAGAATACCGGGAAATGATGTCAAAAAATCCTAAGATGATCCCTAAAAAAAGTGATCTTTTACCACCAAAAAGTAAAACAATGAAATCGCTGGTATCTGAAGATATGCTGCAGAAGGCTACTAACGAGTTGATTGAATTGAAAAGATGGTGGTTTATACGGTTTGAAAACTGGTTTCTTCGGTGGATGCGTCACGAAGCACCAGTACAGTACAGTAAACACTTCTTCGGGCAGGTTGCAGGTAAGTTCCCGGACAACCTAATAATGGTTGAGCTAGGACACGGTATGTTTCTCGGTGTTAAGTTGGAGTTGAAGACAGAGGATGCAAAGGGCAGGGCTGTTGGTAAACTACACGGGAAACAAAAGAACTATGCAGAAAAAGAAGGTTGGTTCATTGCAAGAAACACCAGAGAAGTTGAGATGATATTAAGTAAAATCGAATATGTTAGTGATGAGATCAAAGATAAAGTTGAAAGTATGATGCACTCTGAACTTACAGAGGATATTGTTGATATGTACCAATCAGCAAGGAGATGTATAAAATGATTGACAAAGAAAAACTGTTGCGCGTCGCAAAAAGTGAATACGGGACAAATGGGGTTGTTTATAAGTTCATATCAAACTTTCCAGAAGAGCCAGAGATTGACTTTGATGCTCTTTTTGATGAATTCAATAAAGTATGTACACTTAACTGCTCTAAGTGTCAATTTATAAAACATAACAACGTTGTTGTTTGTTACAATGAATTTCTCAAATCCAAAAACCTCACAGCGCCACAGATCGACATAGATAAATTGCGCCACGATGTTTACAGCGAGATAGTGAAGACTAAGCTTGATATTCCAGTTAAAAAAACTTGGACTCTGAAGAAAGAGGTTGAAGAAACATTTAAAGACTTTAATATGTTTCCTCTCAAAAATAGTTTAGAAATAGAACCAGAAGATAAACTTAAAAAATACTACGACCTACACGAAGAGCCTGACTATAGAGAGATTCCGAAGGGTAGTATTGTTGAGTGTGTTACAAAAACGGCTGGGACAATTTACGATAAAATTGGTCGTGTTACTGAAACACAGGTATGGTTTAATCACTATTCAAACATTGCGATGTCAAACATTGTATCAATTCGCATCGTCGAGCTGGCAAAGGAGTGAATGATATGAGTAATTTCACTCACGGAGGATTACCAGCAGAACAGGCGTGGAAGTGGGAAGAAAAAACATATCAAAAACTTGGTGATATTATTTTTAAGTTGATGTCCGGTAATTCGGAAATGCGCAGGAAAGCTCACTCTGATTATTGGGAATTAAAACGACATTTCATGAAAGAAGACTTTGAATCGTACATTGAATCTCTGGATAAGTACCGTGTTGAAAGAGGTTTTCACCCTGTACACAAAATGGTGCTGGATGCAGGTAAAGAAATAGTCTTGGTAGAACCATTCCAGGAAATTATTCCAGATATTCCTGTAGTTATTCCATCTAAAGAAAATATTATAACACATTTTCATGTAGATAAAAAACGTGAAGCTGTTGAACAAATGGCGTTGGAGTTGTTTTGAAACTACTATCTACTATCGCACAAACACCTAATGAGTGGGCTCCGTGGGTAAAAACTGGTGACAGAGTTTTTTACCTCCTCAGTAATTATTCTGAAAAAGATGTACCAAAATCTGCAGGTTGGGCATTTGCTAAAGAAACTAAGAAACTGTGGTTCACTACCGATTATGATAAGGCGTGCCGGTTAGCTGATTACGCCGATGGAGATCTTCATAAAGAACTAAGCGCACAAAAGATCGCTCTTGCCACCAATGAAGAGAAAAGCCGGAAAGAATCATCTGATATTGTTCTTGTACACCCTGATGATCTTGATTATAAACCATTCCAGTATGCCGGTATTGATTTCATGCTTTCATCTGATAAACCGGGGATTCTTCTTGGTGATGATATGGGACTCGGGAAAACAATTCAGATAATTGGCCTGTATAATAACTGTGAAAAAATTAAAAACGTCTTGATAATTTGCCCGAATACACTCAAACTTAACTGGCTGCGAGAATTCCAGAAGTGGGACTGTCGGGGAGGAAGGCACGCTATTGCAGATACAAAGATTTGTCCTCTTCCGGAACATGGATACAATGTTGTTATCGTAAACTACGAAGCAGTATCGAAACAAAATGCAAAACTATCATCAGTTAAATGGGATCTTATTGGAGTAGACGAAGCGCATTATCTTAAAAACGAGAAAACAGTACGATATAAATCGATTTTCGGATCAGAGAAATATTCAAAAATTGAAAGAGAAATGATCGTATTCGCTACAGGAACACCTATTCCGAACCGCGTAATGGAAATATGGCCGTTAATTTCTCAATGTGATCCGGACAGGTGGAACCATAATACAACGTGGAAGTTTATATCAAAGTATTGCGGGGGAAACCCAAAAGGATATGCTGCAGACGATAAATTAAACGAACTTCAGAAAATTCTCAGGCAAACTATTATGGTCCGCAGGTTGAAAAAGGATGTGCTTAAAGAACTTCCTCCGAAGATGCGGCAGGTTGTAGAGCTCGAATACAACGAAGATGATAAGATAATGATTGAAGCGTTGAACCACGAGAAAACCGCTCGCGTATCAGGTGAAAAGGAAGTGTTTGAAGCGAAGGTGCGGGTAGAGATTGCAAAGGCTGAGGATAATGAAGATGAATATAAGGCAGCAATTGCAAATATTACTGAGGTTGCTAAAATCGCTTTTCAGGATATGGCAAAAGCCAGGTATGAGATTGCTGTTGCAAAGATACCATATGTTATCCAATATCTCGAAAACGCTCTTGAGACTGTTCACAAAGTAGTTGTATTCGCTCATCATAAAGAGGTGCTTAACACTATTGCAAAGCACTTTGGAGCTAAGGCTGTGGTTATCCATGGCGATATATCACTGCAGGACCGGCAATCTGCAGTAGACAGGTTTCAGGGTGATGCAAGTGTACAGGTAGCTGTTATTTCTATTAAGGCAGGTGGTGTAGGTATTACGCTCACTGCAGCATCAACAGAGTTTTTTGCAGAGCTTGATTGGGTACCTGGGAATATACTGCAGTGTGAGGACCGGTGTGTCCGCATTGGACAGGAATCTGACATTGTTAATATCTATCAGTTGGTTGTTAGAGGATCCATTGACGTTAATATGGCTCATAAAATGATTGAAAAGATGCATATAGCAGAACAAACGTTAGATAAGATATCATCACATATACCTGTTCTTCCGGGTGATGATGAGCCAGCTACGAGCGTGATAAACCGGATAAAGATCGAAGAAGAGCTAAAGACTTTCGATATATCATTGATCCCGGTTATCATGGAAGGATTACAGGTTGTCGCCGGATATGATACTGACTATGCCAGAGCTAAAAACGATATGGGGTTCAACGCTATTGATACCAGAATAGGTCATGATTTGGCAAGTAAGGGATATTTGACACCGAAACAGGCCATACTTGCAAAGAAAATATTAAAAAAGTATCGCAAACAGATTCCTTTTAATATATATTATAATATATTTGAATCGGGTAAGGTTGAAGAATTTTAAAACTTGGAGGTTAAGATGGGTATCAAGATTAAAAAGCTGTTTTTGAAAGATTTCGAGAGGTTTGTTGATTTTGCTGTTGAATTCGGAAGCTCTGTAACACGCCTAATAGGGCTAAATGGTGCAGGAAAAACGACAGTAGGATGTACTGCTATTTGGGCAGGACTGCGTGGAATTGCAGAGAAGTCTACCGGGGGTCAGTTGGTTGGAAGCAGATTCCATTTTATAAGAAATGGGAAAAGTTCTGCTGATATTCAGATTGAATTGCAGGATGACTCAACCGGTGAATTGATCGTATGTAAAAATCATATTACATCATCATCGAATAAGATAAGTTTTACATCGTCATCTGGGCGGCAGCTTACAAACGAATGGATGAATAAACTGTTTTCTGTCGTGTTTATGTCTGCGAAGAATTTTTGTTTGTTGTCAGGGAAAGAGCAGGCACTACAACTCGGAATTGATACCAGTGTTGTCGATAAACAGATTAAAGAGCTGAAAGAAAACTACACTATTTTAAACCGTGAATATAAAGCCTTT
>CAYXCP010000010.1:1529-16275 GCA_964463455.1 uncultured Gammaproteobacteria bacterium | reverse complement strand
CAGGATACAAAAGTAAATCATGAAGATACCTATAATGGTTTTATCCGCCTGGAAAGCTCAAATAAGGAGCTCGAGATAATCAAAGGCGGAGATCACGGCTTTAAAGAGGAACCTTTCACAACAGAAGTTGCTGAGCTTATTACAGACTTTTTTGTTACGAGGTTGAAATGAATATCAAACGCTCTATAGTTCGGACTGTTCTATTGCTCCTTGTAGGAGTGGGTGTGTTGTGTGCACTTCTATACTTCCTCATTTTTAAAGCATTTGCAGAAATGCGACCTGCTGAACTATTCCCCCTGAACGATCCGAAAGGAGAATATACGATTTTCCGTACACGCATGCGTATAAATGGGAATCAAACCTGGCAGTACTGGCTCAGTTATAAAGGTAAGCTTGTATATGGTAAGGAAGGACTCCCGAATCAGGCCACTCTACCAGTGGGACAGAGCGCAGTAGATCTGCAGCAGTTGATGGGATCATACCAGTCGCAGCAGATACGTGTGAAGGGAACTATCGGTTCATCTACCCGCCAGTGTATTATCAATTCGTGCATTCCTCTTTCTACATTTACGAAAACACAGGTAGCAAATATAAGTGAAGTTATTGAATGACGCAAATAGTCATTCTGGCAAGATTACCACATGTCCAGAATCCGGATGCTGGACAAGCCAGCATGACTAATAACTAAACAGGACTATATTCTTTTTAAGTACATACTGCCATCAGCATCTACTTCTTTTCTGATCACAAAATCAAGCGCATTCAGATTGACACAGTAATCATAATCCTCCTGAGGATGTGAAGTGTTTTTCGGATCGAAGAAATGATCTGCATGTCCGCCCGTGCGGATACGAGCTACTATTTCGGCATAATCGGGCTTCTTACCTTCAAGCATGTCCTGGATATACTGCGCACACTCTGCATCTTCATCATCGGAATGATGCATAGGTTTATTCGTGCAGATAAATGACAGGACTTCAGGTTGTTTCAGAGTGATGTAATCAATAACAGCCCCCGCATTCACAAAACTGCCGGTAATGAGATCATCCAGATGTTTTGCATTCACGATTCCTTTCGTGCCACGCGTGGTAGTAAGAACAACTGTTCTCCCTGAAAAGTCTTTGTTATAAAACTGAGAAGGGGAGTTCCCGTAATCAAATCCCTCTGGAATAAGGCCGTGGTCCTCACCCATGAGCAGATAATCAGGATGTTTCGTTTTGAGTGCACGAGCTTCCTCGACACTGGACACAGGAATGATCTTAACCGCGCGATTGTTGAAGATATAGCAGGCAGTAGAGAACGCTCTAAACACATCAATCACTACTCCGAGACCCGTGGCCTTATCGGCCTGGTCAATACCATGAAACGTATGAAACTGCATATAACATGATATCAGATTATTTAGACCGTAGGCTGCTGACTATAATTTAATGATTGATATCAGATTATATTTCTGTAAAAATAAGATCATGTATATTAGAAAAAGTAAATGGCTGATTATCATTCCTGTCATTCTTCTTGTCGGATATTTTTTGTATACAAAGCTCATATATCCACGTGTCACGCTAAATCCTGTAACTAGAGTAACAAACAATACAGACATAACCAGTGTAACAACATATACGAATACTAAGGATAACTATTCTATCGCTGTTCCCTCTCAAATGGAGCATACCTATCTGGAACAGTCTAGTGTGAACATTCTCAATGGCCACGAAGATCAATTTGTACAGGGAGTGGATTCTGAATGCTGTGGCAGGAGGGGACCCAACCTATATATTACCATATTCCCGGAGAAAGGAAATGAACAGCACCTGGACTGGGCGTTTGAGAAATATGAACCGCAAACAAGCGACAAGTTAAGCACGTATACTATTGCAGGTACCGAAGTCCAGCGGCTGGATGGGTTAGCAGGCATACGAATGGCTTTGAGACATAACGGTCTGGTGTATAAATTTGTTATATATTACAGCGACCCAGGTGACGGTAAGACTGATCTGAATCATGTCTACGACGATGTATACAGAATGATTGACTCCTTTCAGTTCCTTAAGTAGAAGCTATATCCGCACGTAAGACTTTCAGATAATTATAAACTGTTGCACGAGAAATGCTGAGTTTACTTGCGATATAAGGAGCAGCATTTTTTAGAAAAAACACACCATGTTTAGATAACTCTTCTATTAGTTCCTGTTTCTCAGTACGTGTCAATTTTCCTAAGATAAGTTTGTGACTCGATACATAGCTAACAATATGTGTATCTATTTTCTCCTGCCAGTTATCGCGGTATACTTCAACAGGGTTATTTGAGCCGCCTTTCACTTCTAGAAATGTTTTAAGGTTTACTTGCATTTCCTGAAATACAGATACATCAAAATTAAAGCAGACTAGGGCTATGGGTTCCTTATTATCATTACGTATTGTTACTGTAGTACATTTGATTTTCCTGCCGTCCCAGTTTGTTTCATAGTAAGGTTCAAATACATCTGGGAATTGGTCCACCTGAAGGTTTAATTCATTTACGGGGCTAAGGTCACCTACTTTGCGGTTAGAAATAGCTCCATATACGTGAGAAATCTTACCCGTTGATAAGTCGTGAACCGCAACTTCGACAAAAGGGGCAAAAAGTCTTGTTATGCCGTCAATAACCGGTAAATGAGGAAATATATACTTATTTGTGGACATATTAATGTGGCAAGGAGTATCTAATAACTGTTGTGTCGTTTTCTGTAGTAATTGCATCTACTAATATATTTCCAGCTTCGATAGTAGAATGAAGTTGAGTACCGCCATCTGCGACGGTTCCGACCGATTGGAGTCTAAGTGCACGTAGTGGTTTATTAGTTGGTAAATTTGGCTGTAAATAAATGGCCTCTTTTTGTAAAGCTTCGTAGGGAATAAATCCCCATGTGAATTTTAAATTCTTAGCAATCAATTCGTTGACTTTTTCTTGTAGCTGAGTTCGTATATCTTCGTTTAGCACACCTTGATACGTAATATATGGCTTTTTGCCGTGATCACCCTTTAATGGAATTAGTTGGCCAGGTGTGTAACCAAGTTGATACAGAGCAAAATCAACAATGTGGCCTGCATTGTGTAGGCGCATATGCTTGTAGCGACGCTCCCAGTTAACTACACCGTGTACATGCGAGTCAGGGGCAGGTTTAGAAGTAGCAGATACATAATGCCATATTTCACCATCTTTCATCAGAACCTGATAAACATCACCTTTCCAACCATCTGAGGTAAGAACTCCCTGGTCAGTTGGCTGACCGCCGCCCATCGCATAAAATACCGTTTTATCTAAAAGAAGCTTATATCTACCTTCACTCTCTGTAAAGACTTCTAATATATATGCATCCATCTCTTTTAAGTACGAATCATTCATATAGAGTAACTGTGTTTTCATATGGACAATAATAATCTAATTTAGATAAATTGTCAAATATAACTTTATATTATCAAAACAACTGTATCCACAGGGTGCAGCGTAAAATAAATGGGTAAAAAAGTAAAATAATCGGATATAATATATTCACTAGCGGGATTAGTTAAACGGTCTAATACGTCCTTCCCAAGGATGAGAAACGGGTTCGACTCCCGTATCCCGCTCATTAGAAACTGTTAATGATCTGCCGTTAGGCAGGAATCTACAGTTTCTTATGTCCGCCAGCAATCGCACTTCAATACGACGAGCGAACCTGTCTGCCGACATGCAGGCAGCGATGAGTGTAGTATTGAAGTAAGATACGGCGGGCCTAGGTTACTCCAATATGTCCCTCACACATCATCAGCTTAAACAAATAGAGGTGATCGATAAGATCGAACAACAGATTAAAGAGAAAGCTATTATATTTACTACTGTTTCTCCTGTAGACGACTATTATAATGACAAGCGTGTGGCGCTCACAAGTGTTCATATGCCTGGTCCTGATCTCATACATAAGGTAATTACATCAATAATTGAGCCGTTGAAGATGATAGAGCCCGACTTTTATTGCTATACGAATGAAAACCTGCACATGACTATCAAAAATGTCAGAGTCATTAATGATCCACCTCACTTTACTGATGAAGATATTCAAAAAGCAACGCATGTCTTTAATAGCGTGATACCTCAACATCATAAGTTCAACGTCTATTTTTACCGATTACTGTTATTTCCTAATAATGTATCGTTGATCGGCACAACCGATGAAGAACTGGACAAGATAATATTTGATTTAAGTAACGGGCTTAATGAAGCAGGAGTACCTGATGATAAAGTGTTCGCAAACTCTTCGTATTTCTTCAGTAATATGACGCTTGCGCGATTTAATAAGGTTCCTTCAGATGCATTTAAACAAAAAGTACAGGAATTGTCTGCGTCTGTAGTATATGAGCCATATGAAGTTGACTCAGTAACTCTGCTGACATGTAATGCTGTTCTTCAGAAAAAAGGCATTACAGGTCAATGGAATCTTCTCTAGCTAAACTTCTTACTCTCTCGGTATAGTCAGCTTATTGCCACTGAAGATCAGTCCAGGATTCACAATGTTGTTTGCTTTTGCGATCCTGGTCCATGAATAGCCATCTCCATAGGCTTCTTCTGCGATACTCCAGAGACTGTCTCCACCTTTCACTGTGTAGACGTTACCCGTGAAGGTTACTTTGCCTGTTTGTGCACCTGTGCCAATCTGGCCCTGTTCAGGCTGCTTGGTGATCTGAGCCTGTGCCATGGTAGGAGCGACAGTTGATGTTAAGGCTGGAAGTTTTAAGACAGTACCACGGTATATTTGGGAAGGTGTGGTGATGTTATTAGCTTTGGCGATGTCATATGCTTTAAAGCCGTCACCATAGAATTTCTCGGCGATCTGCCATAGGTAATCTCCAGTTTGGACGGTATATGTCGATGCGCCTTTCGGGGTGACGACTGTCGGTGGACTGCGGACGATAGACGTTGGACTAGGTGATTTAGTGACTGTTGCGGTAGGTTGAACAGTTGCCGTAGGAGCAACTGTGGACGTTGGACTCTTGGTTACTGTTGACATATCAACGACAGGCGTACTGGTAGGAGATACCATGGCAATGTCTTTTACGGTGAGTGTTGGCTTGATTCCACGAATGATAGCAACACCGCGTTCAAGTTCGACGATATCTTTTTTCTTATTCTCTGCTTCCATCTCTGCTTTTTCCTTCTCAGCAATCTGTTCAGCGATAGTTGGCTGATTGTTATTACCCAGAACCTTATTCAAAATATTCGAAGATGAACCTTTTTTTGTCGTCTGTAAAAAGAGCAAAGAGCCTGCTATAACAATGACAATTGCAGATAACCCTATCAGGAAATATGCGAGCTTCTCTTTGAGCATTCTGGTAGTTTCTTCCTTGTAATTAACGTCGGGTTTTTGTTGATTCGTATTGTCCATTGGGGAATAGAGATATATAATTAATTAATTTCAGTGATTTAAAGCTATAGCACCATACGAATGATACCATAAATTTATAGAATTTCAAGCCTATAATGAATTCACAAACACAATCAAACAAAGATATCGCACGCTTACTCCGTGATGTTGCCGCCGCTTACCTCCTTAGGAACGAGATCAGATTCAAAATTATTGCCTACGAAAAGGCAGCAGATGCGATCGAACAGATGAACCGTGAACTCAAAGATATCTGGAAAGAAGGCAAGATGAAAGGTATACCCTGTATAGGTCCGACCATCACTACTCACCTGGAAGAACTCTTTAAAACGGGGAAATCCGATCACTTTAACTCAATTATCTGGAGTATGCCTGAGGCGATTTACCCTCTCATGCGCGTGCCTTCGATCGGACCAAAGAAAGCATTCAAACTCGTGAAAGAACTTAAGATAGAGAAGGCGGATAACGCTATTGACACGCTCCTTAAGCATGCTCTTGATGGAAAAATTGAAGCAATTGAAGGTTTTGGCTCTAAATCACAAGATGAAATAATAAAAGCGATACAATTATTTAAGCAGAGCGATCGCAAGACCGAACGCATGCCGTTACCCTATGCAAAAGAACTCGCAAATCAGATTATTACGTACATGAAGAAGCTTGACTATATCACCCATATAGACTCGATGGGATCAATGCGAAGAAGTGTATCTACTATAGGTGATATTGACATCGCACTGAGTTGTCCTGAAGAAAAAACAGAAGAAGTCATAAAGCACTTTACATCATACCCCTTGAAAGTTGACGTCGATAATGCCGGTGCGAAGAAAGCATCGATCATCGTTTCACCTAATATACGCGTGGATCTGCGCGTGCAGGAAGCAAAAAGCTATGGATCAATGCTCCAGTACTTCACCGGAAGTAAAGCTCACAACGTCAAACTTCGCGAATACGCCCTACGCAAAGGACTTTCGCTTTCAGAGTGGGGAATAAAGGAAACTGACACAGGAAAGCTTCATGAATTCAAAAATGAGAAGGATTTTTATGGATTTCTGGATCTGCCACTCATCCCGCCGGAAATACGCGAGGGCACAAATGAGATCGATATCGCAAAAAAAGATAAACTCCCGAACCTCGTAACGCTTAAAGACATAAAGGGAGATCTGCACACGCATTCTTCGTATGATCTGAAGCCTTCACATGACTTTGGAGAGAACACATACCAGGAAATGGCAGAAAAAGCGGCATCACTAGGGTATGAATATATTGGATTTTCTGATCACAATCCTAATACCGGTAACAACACGTCCGTGGAGATAATCGACATAATGAAAAAAAGAAAGGATGATATCGATCATATATTTAGATCTAAGAAATTTGATCACATAAAGACCTTTATATCGTTAGAGTGTGATATTATGCCTAGTGGCGAACTCGCATTGCCCGACGAAGCACTTGAGTATGTTGATTACCTCGTTGTCTCTGTCCACAGCTCGTTCAGACAAGACCGGAAGACAATGACAGATCGTGTACTGAAAGCACTTAATAAACCAAAAGTGAAGATATTTGGTCATCCAACGGCACGATTACTCGGAAAACGGGAAGGTATCGAGCTTGACTGGGACAACATCTTTGCATGTGTCAAAGAACGAAACATCGCATTTGAAATCAATTCGGCACCTGAGAGGCTTGATTTACCCGATACCTTAATTCGTGAAGCACTCGAACACGGAATCAGGTTCGTAATTAATACCGATGCACACGCTGCTTCACACATGGATGGCATGGAATACGGTATATCTGTTGCACGCCGGGGATGGGCATCTAAACATGATATAATGAATACATTACCTTACAGTGAATTTGAGAAATGGATACTGGAAAGGAGGTGAAACTATGAATACTACATTTATATTAATCGGAGCAGTTGCTCTTATAGCAGTTTACCTCGTTGCTACTTATAACGGACTCGTTACCCTGAAAGCCCGTATACAGGAAGCTCTTTCTGGAATAGATGTACAACTTAAAAGACGTGCAGACCTTATCCCGAATCTTGTCGAAACAGTAAAAGGATATGCGAAACACGAAAAAGATGTATTTGAAAACGTAACGAAAGCACGCAGTGCTCTCATGTCTGCTGAATCAGTTGGCGATAAAGCCAAGGCAGATAATATGTTGACAGGTGCACTAAAGTCATTATTTGCTGTAGCAGAGGCTTACCCGCAGTTACAGGCAAGTGAAAACTTTAAAGATCTCCAGCAACAGCTGACAGATACTGAAGATAAAGTTGCTTATTCAAGACAGTTCTATAATAGTAACGTGCTTGACTACAACACGAAACTGGCCGTTTTCCCAAGTAATATCGTTGCATCGATGTTCGGATTTAAAACATACGAATTCTTTGCTGCAAGTGATGAGGAACGCAAAAATGTAAAAGTTTCGTTTTAAGTATTTCTATTTTGACTATACGTCATCGCGAGCGGAGCGACGCGATCTTTCGGGATTGCTTCATCCGCTTCGCGGTTTCGCAATGACGCAGCTAGTTACATATATTTACAGATAATATTATTTCTCTATGACAATATATAACCAGATATCAGGCAACAAAATAAGAACATTCTTCATTTTTGCCGTCTTTATACTTCTTATCTCAGGTTTTTTCTACATGATCGGTAAATATTACGATGCTTCGCCAACAGGATTCTTTGTAATGGGTTTCGGGTTCTCACTTATATCGACAATTGGAAGTTATTTCTTTTCAGACAAAATAGTTCTTATGACCGTAGGCGCAAAGCCAGCATCTAAAGAACGGTATTTCGATCTGTATACGGTCACTGAAAATCTGAGCATTGCAGCAGGACTGCCTATGCCAAAGATCTATGTGGTACAGGATCCGTCACCCAATGCCTTTGCTACAGGCCGCGATCCGAAACATGCAGTCGTATGTGCAACCACGGGCATCCTTGAGCGATTAAACAGAAGTGAACTCGAAGGCGTAATCGCACACGAACTGTCACACGTAAAAAACTACGACATACTGCTTTCATCAGTTGTAGCGGTTCTTGTCGGCACTGTCGCACTGATATCTGACTGGATTATGCGATCATTCTGGTGGGGTGGCATGCGTGGCCGTGATAACGATCGTGAGGAACGAAACCCGATCGTATTCGTCCTGATGATCGTTGTACTTATCATTACTCCCATCGTTGCAACCATTATTCAGCTCGCCATTTCACGACGACGCGAATACCTGGCTGATGCAAGTGGTGCACTACTTACCCGTTATCCGGAAGGTCTTGCACGCGCACTCGAAAAAATCGCAGGCGATCCAACTCCGATGCGCCATGCAACAGCATCGACTGCACACCTGTTCATAAGCAATCCATTCAAAAGTAAAAGTAGAATGTCGTGGGTAACATCGCTCTTTAGCACCCACCCGCCGATTGAAGAACGCATCAGAATACTGAGAAATATGTAGTTTATTATGAATGGTTCCACTGTTCCATTGCTTCATTGATTTAAACAATGTAACCATGGAACAATGTAACAATTATTATTGCATTTATGTGCGGAATAGCAGGTTTTTACGGTTTACGTAACGATAGGCTCATTAAAACAATTTCAAAACAGATTGAACATCGCGGCCCTGATGGTGACGGATTTCATATTGAAGATCAGGTTACTCTTCTGAGTCGCAGACTCGCGATCATAGACCGTAAAGGCGGCGATCAGCCTATCTATAATGAAACAAAAGATGTTGTAGTTGTGTATAACGGCGAAATCTATAACTATCGCGAACTTCGCGCAGAACTTGAAGAAAAGGGCCATACATTCAGCACAAACTCAGATACTGAAGTGCTCGTCCACGGATATGAGGAATGGGGAACATCCTATTTTGACCGTTATAACGGCATGTTTGGTGCAGCGCTCTATGACAAAAAGAAGGAAACCTTATACCTTGCTCGCGATCACTTTGGCATAAAACCTATCTACTATTCGCTTCTTCCTGATCATGCAGTGATTTTTGCCTCTGAAATAAAACCACTTATATATAGTGGTCTCATTGAAAAGAAACCAAATGACCGGACTTTGTATCGATATCTCAAATTCCGCATTCATGACAACAGTGAAGAAACCTTCTTTGAGAATGTTCACCGACTAATGCCAGGCGATATCCTGAAAATAACGAAAACAGGTCATGAAATCATCCATTATTCGACACTCGAGCAGAAACTCGAAGATGCCATGACTCAGAATAAAAAGCCTGATGTCGCTGATTTCGGCAAGAAGCTTGTTGAAGCTGTCAGAATGAGACTCATTTCAGAAGTACCTGTGGGTACGTGTCTTTCCGGCGGACTTGATTCTTCTTCAGTTGTCGCGATTGTTGCACGATTAATCCGTGAACACTCTGCAGATGCGAGTTCAGTAGGCGATAGACAGAATACATTTTCTGCCGTGTTCCCCGGATCTACAAATGATGAAGAGGTATATATTGATGATCTGTTGAAAAAAGCGGGGAATATCGTGAGTTATAAAGTAACACCGAAACCCGAAGAATTTTTTGAAGAAATAGAAGATTTTATCAGAACGCAGGAAGAACCTACCATCAGTACCGGGCCGTATGCACAGTATAAAGTAATGCAGGAAGTGCATAAACATGTAACTGTTGTACTCGATGGTCAGGGTGCTGACGAAATGATGGCGGGATATCTCCCTTATTACTTTGTTTATCTGCGACAGCTGCGTAAGGAGAAGAAATATCGGGAACTTGCGATGGTGATTATGTCATCGATGGATGTTGTAAGCAAATATGGCATGCTTAAACTTCGTAGTATGATGAGCAGATCTGGCAGTGTTCAGCCGGTGAAGCTCATGAATCCTACATTTGCAACACCATTTAAGTCAGAAACATTTAAAGTCGTGCAGGACGATCTGAAGAAACGATTATTTGAAGATATATTTAAAAACAGTCTCCAATCGCTTTTGCGGTATGAAGATCGCAACAGTATGCGTTTTTCAATAGAAGGTCGTGTGCCTTTTCTTGATATGAACTTATTGACTTACATTTTCAGTATGGATAATCATGCAATTATCCGTGATGGCTGGAATAAACATATTCTCCGCGAGGCCATGAAGCACATGCTTCCTGAACGCATCTATAAACGAAGAAACAAAATAGGATTCACCACACCAGAACACGAATGGTTCATGCGCATGAAAAATCGCATCTATGCCTATTTTGCGAGTGAGCAGTTTGCTGCACGACCATATTTCAACCAGACCTCGGTACTCAATGCTTTCCGTGAATTTATCGAAGGTAAAAATGAGGATACACTCGTATTCTGGCGCATATTAAATGTAGAACTATGGCTTCGCGAATTTTTTGATGAAAAAAAGCATATTGAACCAACGCACCTTATACAACCCGGCGAAACAAATAAAGGTAAGAAGATTGAAATTGAGGTTCAGGGACGCGAATACAAACGATATCCTATACGAACAGCACTCTTTGCGAGTGGTGACGCATACGCAACCAAAATTGCCGGATGCGTACGCGCGTTTATTGATACATTGCCACCTAAAAAACACAAATGGTTTATCGTCGTATCTGAGAAGATTGTAGCCATCTCACAGGGTAGATCCTATTTTATCTGGGACATAAAGCCCGGTTTTTTTGCTCGACATTTATCTAAATACGTACGCAGAACGCCGTTTGGTATCGGACTGGGAAGCCCGTGGACCATGCAACTTGCGATACAGGAGGTAGGGCTCCCCCGTATTTTAGTCGCGTCACTGGCCGCTATGGTAACAAAACCTCTCGGACTCAAAGGAATTTTTTATATGATCGCAGGGCGTGAAGCGGCTGCAATTGATGGACCTACTGAATATTCACTGTATCCATCAAACGTATCGGCAAAGTTAGCACCTGCCGATCCACATGGTTCTGTAATCGCTATCAAACTGGCCATTGAGCAGGTGCTTACAGAACGTGAAAAAGAATATTTTAATGGCGCGGTAATCATCGATGCGAATGATATCGGGAGAACCGTTTTAGGCAATTCTACCGACCTCGACTCAGATTATATCGGGGAGATATTTACTGATAATCCGATGGGTCAGTCGAACGAACAAACACCTGTTGTTTTCGTATCACAGGTATGATATAAATTTTTTTACTCTATGAAAAACAAAACACTCTTTCTGTTTCTTGGTGCTATATTACTCGTCTTTGTAGGTATGTACGCAAAGACAGTTATGACAGCGAAGTCAGTGACTGAAGGATATAGTCAAAACGATACATTAGGTGTAGTTGCAACAACAGCACCTACTGGTTATAATCAGGAAACTCAACCTATGGAACAAAAAAAACTTTCTCAACCAACCCTGACTGTAGACAAGTCTAAAAAATATACTGCAGTTATGAAAACATCTGAAGGAACGATCACCATCAACCTTCATGTTACTGACACCCCTATCACGGTAAACAATTTTGTATATCTCGCAAAGCAGAATTTTTATGACAATACAATCTTTCATCGTGTCATAAAAGGATTTATGATACAAGGTGGCGATCCAACAGGCACAGGTGCCGGCGGACCAGGATACAGGTTTAACGATGAACCATTCACGGGCGAATACAAGAGAGGTGTTATCGCAATGGCAAACGCGGGACCAAATACAAACGGAAGTCAGTTCTTTATCATGCATGCAGATTACCCACTTCCAAAGAATTATGTCATTTTTGGTGACGTAGTCGATGGTATGGATACTGTTGATAAGATTGCAGAAGCTCCAACATCACCAAGTGGTATGGGAGAAAATTCAAAACCAGTCAATCCAGTGAAAGTAGAATCGGTAACAATTAACGAAGAGTAACCCGCTGTCATCCCGAACTTGTTTCGGGATCCCTATTAATGTATGTATTAAGTGAGATGCTGAAACAAGCCGTGCCTGCCGGCAGGCAGGTTCAGCATGACACACATGAATTACCTGATTACATAAAATGTTAAAAAAAGACGTAGAGCATCTGGCAAAACTTACTAACCTAACCTTGAATGATGAAGAGGTTACTCTGTTTGGCAAACAACTGCAGGAAACCATTACCTATGTCGAAAATCTGAACGAACTCGATACATCACACGTTGATGCAACCTCGCATTCTGGTGCACAGAAGAACATCACATTCTCTGATGGCACCCCCAATGACAGGGGACTCTCACAGGAACAGGCTCTCAAGAACGCAAAGAAACAGAACGACGGATATTTTGAAGTTGATCGCATCATGTAATATGGATTCAATTCTCGGCGCCTCATTATTTGATCTCAAAAATAAACTTAAAAAGAAAGAAGTATCTTCACGTGAGCTCTTCGATTATTTTACAAAACGAAGCAAGCGTGACAATCCGGCACTCAATGCATATCTGTCCTATGGTGAATATACATCTACGTACGATGCCGACGGCATTCTCGCAGGTTTACCACTTGCAGTAAAAGATAATTTTTGTACTGAAGGCTTACGAACAACTGCATCATCTAAAGTACTCGATACATTTGTTCCACAATACGAATCTACCGTAACTAAAAAGTTAAAGAAGGCAGGCGCACTCATCATCGGCAAGACAAATATGGATGCATGGGCACACGGTTCATCGACAGAAACATCTGACTATGGTGCTACTCATAATCCATGGGATACTTCACGTGCTCCGGGAGGTTCTTCCGGAGGTAGTGCAGCAGCAGTATCGGCATACGATGCACCTGCTGCAATTGGATCTGAGACGGCAGGGTCGATTCGTCAGCCTGCGTCATGGTGTGGCATCGTCGGACTAAAACCTACATATGGCAGAGTGTCACGGTATGGTGTTATTGCCATGGGATCGTCTCTTGACTGTCCCGGTCCTATGACTACGAATGTAAAGGATGCAGCCTTACTGCTTCAGGTAATGGCAGGAAAAGATCAGTATGACGCGACATCTTCTGATACACCGGTAGATGACTATGTAACATATCTGAATAAAAATAAGAAATATACCATTGGTATCACAGATGCTTATTTTGAGGGTGTAGATGATGTCATTAAAGCTAAATTCGATGAATCTATTACTATTCTTCAGAAGATGGGACATACGATTAAGACGGTAAAACTCATCTCACCGAAATATGCGATCTCCGTGTACACCATCGTTCAGCGCGCAGAAGTGTCATCTAATTTAGCACGCTATGACGGTATAAGATATGGAAATGACAGGACTCATTTTGGGAGTGAAGCGAAGAAACGCATCATGCTCGGTGCATATACCTTGTCCCACGGATATTATGATGCCTATTATAAGAAAGCTCAGAAGGTCCGTACACTCATCATCGAAGATTTCAAACGTGTATTTAAAGAAGTAGATTTCATAATCTCGCCAACTACACCTATTGCAGCGCTTAAACTGGGTGAATTCGCAAAATATCCATTCTTTGGAGAAGTAATGGATGTCCTGAACGAGCCAGCTGCTGTAGCAGGAATACCCGCAATCAATCTTCCGGCAGGTTTAGATAATAACAATCTGCCCGTAGGAATGCAGATCATGGGGAACTACTTCGCTGAAAAAGATATTCTGAATATTTCACAGCAGTTTGAAAGTGAAACTAATTATTTTGACGTGATAAAGAAAGGAGTAAATGCTTATGCATAAGTACATGCCGATTATCGGACTCGAGATTCATGTAGAACTCAGTACAAAATCAAAAATGTTCTGTCAGTGTGATGCTGATTATTTCGGAGCGAAACCAAATACTCATGTATGTCCTGTCTGTATGGGTATGCCCGGCGCACTTCCTGTCCCAAACAAACAGGCTATTGAATGGGCCATCATGATAGGTAAAGCATTAAACTGCACAACAAATGCCGTATCCAAATTTGATCGTAAACATTATTTCTATCCGGACCTTCCAAAAGGTTATCAGATCAGTCAATATGACGAACCATTCTCGGTAAATGGATATCTCATGGCTGCCGGTAAAAAATTCCGCATTCGCCGCGTTCATTTGGAGGAAGATACAGGAAAATTAGGACATAGCGGATCACATACACGCATCGACTTTAATCGATCGAGTGTACCACTTGTCGAGATCGTAACTGAGGCTGACTTCCGTAATTCTGATGATGTAAAAGCGTTCCTGGAAGAATTACAGGTCGTTATCCGCTATCTTGGTGTATCTGATGCCGACATGGAGAAAGGAAGTATGAGGCTTGAGCCGAACATATCTATTCTTGAACTGACCGACAAAACAAGACAGTACGAAAAAGAAATAATTCCCGATGAAATGCTGCCGGCATATAAAGTCGAGGTAAAAAACAT
>CAYXCP010000010.1:0-1519 GCA_964463455.1 uncultured Gammaproteobacteria bacterium | reverse complement strand
CGTCTAATAATCGAAAGAATTTTAAATTGTTTATTTGCGGCGAATTCGTTTTGGTGCGAACTGAATATCACTACCCAGGCATTGCTTTTGTTTGCTTTCATTGTCGAACATTTCAAAAACATTAACTCGTTCAGATTCGTCAAAATGGCAGTCGACTATGAAGTAGAACGCCACACCGAGATTCTCGAAAAAGGTGAAGTTCCTGCACAGGAGACAAGAGGGTTTGATGATACACGAAATATCACCTATGCTCAGCGAACAAAAGAAAACGCCATGGATTATCGTTACTTTCCCGAGCCGGACATTCCACCTATTATTTTTACCGAAGGTGAACTCGAGGCGATCGCACAGAAGTTACCTGAACTC
This sequence comes from uncultured Gammaproteobacteria bacterium, assembly GCA_964463455.1. Classification (GTDB taxonomy): domain Bacteria; phylum Patescibacteriota; class Microgenomatia; order UBA1406; family GWC2-37-13; genus JBDKFK01. The sequence continues at coordinate 1,153 of CAYXCP010000010.1, read as the reverse complement.
CCTGCACAGAAAATGGAGCGCTACACCACTGATTTAAAGATCAAACAGCAGGATGCGTTCATTCTCACACGTAATCATCAGACCGCCGCGTATTTTGACGAAATAATTGCTAAAACAGGCGATAAATCAACTGCACAGAAAGTAGCAAATGCAATCATTAACAAGAAAATAAGTACAGAGCTTTCACCTGCAGAATTTATCAAGGAATTCCATAAGCATCAGGCACCAAAAGAAACAGATACAGCACTTCTCGATGAAACAGTAGGAAAGATATTAGCTGCAAACGAAAAAGTGGTTGCCGACTATAAAGCGGGCAAACAGAACGCTGTAATGTTCTTAGTGGGACAGGTTATGCGTGAGATGAAAGGCAAAGCAGATGCGAATACGGTGAAAGAAGCATTGGTTAGGAAACTGGGTTAGTTGTCATGCTGAACCTGCCTGCCGGCAGGCACGGCTTGGTTCAGCATCTCACTTAATACATACATTAATAGGGATCCCGAAACGAGTTCGGGATGACACGTGTCACTGTCACTTTCCGTTTCTTGCCTTGTGTTTTTCACCCCAGTCACACATAGACTGGAGCACCGGATCAAGTGATTTACCGTGAGGAGTGAGTTTATATTCTACTTTAGGAGGTACTTCCGGATATACTTTACGTTCTATCAGACCATCAGTCTCCATTTGTCGGAGCTGCTGAGTAAGCATCTTCTGTGTAATTCCGAGTACTGCACGAAATAATTCATTGAATCTCATTGTTTTATCGCGAAGAAGCCAGATAATGAGTGGTTTCCATTTACCACCAATGACGTTAAGTGTAATCTGAACTGGTGAGTTTTTGCACGTGACTGGTGTTGTATTATCCATAAGTTGGGTATGACTGATATATTAAAGGTAAGTATACCATATTTATGGAGGTACATCACTTATTGGATATACAAAGTTATGCATAATATAAAACGAAGATACTGCTATGAGAAGGAGCTTCGGATTCCGACATATGTTTAAAAACACCTTGGTAATGGCGGAGGCTCCGACCCTCCTTCGAATAGTCGGTATCGAGGCTTTATAGTATGCAAACAGAGTTTACGAGGATATATAGCGTGTTGCATGAAAGAGAAGTGTTACCGAAGGGGTGTAGTGGTTTGATACATTG
>CAYXCP010000009.1:14718-16382 GCA_964463455.1 uncultured Gammaproteobacteria bacterium | reverse complement strand
AATGTATCAAACCACTACACCCCTTCGGTAACACTTCTCTTTCATGCAACACGTAGGAACGGAAAATTTTTGTTTTTAAACGGTCCCATAATTGTTTGAGATCCTTTCGTGTTTTTACCCGTGAAAATGTCAGTAACCAAAAAATATAAATGACCTGCTGGGGTGTTTTCATTCCTCGATGATTGGAAAGTTTGCTTTTGATTTGAGAGTTTAATCCTTCTAAAGAATTGTTCGTTTTTGGAAGAAAAGAATAGGTAAGGTAGGCAAACAAATTTGATTCATCAAATTGTAGTAGTTTCATGGCACGTCTGAGGTTTCCGTGAGTGTACCACCAAAAATGTATATGCTCTTCTTGAGCAATCGTTTTTTCCGTAAGCAGATACCCATATTTTTCTTTCCACAGGGTAAGCATTCGCTTCCATACTGCAAGATCGTGTGTTGTTTCTATGTCAAAAAGATATGTGGACGTCGTAACTCCCGTGTTGCCAGCATTGGACTTTTTAGTGGAAGAAAGGTAAATAGTTGTCGCGTTGCACATGTGTTAAACACCGCTGATGTGGAAGAGGAGGAAGAAGCAAAGTTACTGCTGCAACAATCGATCCCTTCCAGTCTGAGACAACTCCTGAAGGAAGATTACCCTCAATAATTGGAAGCAACCGCTTAACATCAGTAGATATTGCATCGTATGATTCTGAAGGATGCCAAGACCAATACAGGTTTACTTTTGAAGTACTGTTTCGGTAAATCATTACCACTCCCTGACGGTGTAACCACTTCCCATCAATTCCCAAAACCCACACAGATTTAGTATCAACCGCAGGACACAAAAACAAAGAATCTGATGAGGAAGGAATGTAACTAAAGAATGGTTTAAATCGGTGCCAGATTGTTTTACGAGAAAGAAAAAGTGCTTCCTCTCCCGCAATTTTATTGACCTTGTTCACGATAAAATCATGAAACGCAACAAAGTCAGAAAAAGTGCCCGAAATTCGTTTCGGTTTACCAAAGGTATGATGGCAAAGGAGACATACAAATCTACGTTTACCAGTAGCGTCAAAGCCATTTCTTTTGGCTTTTCCTTTACATTCAGGACATCTTAGAGTTTTTTAAAAGAGGCTACTTTAATCATTGCAAAAGAATGAAATGTTAACTTTAGAGCATTATATCAAGTTAAAGTAGCATTTCTAGACATATTTTTTTGACACTTAAGCCTCATTTTTCTTACCGAGGCATTACTCCGGTGTTATATTTCTCAATTAATATATTTCTATGGCAAACAAATCAGAAATAGACGAAGTTGGTGGCATAGTTCCAATGGACACAAGCGGAGTAGGATGTGGTGCGATGATTCTCATCGGAATGGGTGCATCAGGACTGATCACCGGTTTGTGCATGTTAATACGATATGCAATTACCTGATAAGAACCGTATAATGAGCACATCGTTTTATGGAACTAAAAGCTCATACAATAATAAATATATCGTTCATTACCCATGATACATTTCTTCTTCAGATAGACATATCTGCATATGACTTTCATTATAAGTCAGGTGATTATTGTTATATTGTAAATAAATCTTCAACGCTTCCCGATGAACAGCGGCCCTTTTCGATTGCATCATCTCCTACAGAGAAAACTTACATTGAATTCTGTATAAAAATA
>CAYXCP010000009.1:1515-14708 GCA_964463455.1 uncultured Gammaproteobacteria bacterium | reverse complement strand
GGACACGCCAGCTATCAACACTGCAACCAGGTCAGAGTGTTTACCTGTCAGATCCTCAGGATGATTCGCATCTTGTAAACGAAGATTATATCGTCTTTCTTGTCGGAGGTGTCGGCATAGCACCTGTCATGTCCATGATCAGATACCTTGTTGATACTCATAGTACAAAGCAGATTGTTATTTTGTATGGAAATAAAGCAGAACGCGATATAATCTATCGGAAAGAGCTACATCAGATTACTTCAGAACATCCTGACATAAAAGTAGTTCATGTACTTTCAGAAGAGCCTGCAGATTCTGCCTGGAAAGGGGAGAGAGGATTCCTCACGGATGAATTATTACTAAGAGAAGTTGATCTATCAAAACATCCCTATTTTTATACCTACGGTAATCCGATGTTTCTTCAGATTGCTCATAAACTGGTTTCACATCTTAAAAAATAAAGACAGCAAGAGCTGCGATTATCATCAGGAAGGTAATAATTACTCCGAGTATGTTCAGTAACTTATTGTTTACATATTTTCCCATTATTGACTTATTGTTTGCGATAAGAAGAATCATGATAAGAAGCGGGGGAGCACAGATACCATTCAACACTGCAGTGTAGTACAACATGCGGAAAGGGGGAATGTTAATAAAATTAATTGCGAGTCCGAGAATGGTGGCGATAGAAATAATGCCATAGAACCCGTGAGCGCGATTGAATTTACGATATAAGCCTTCTTTCCACCCGAATGTTTCAGCGATTGCATATGAAGCAGAGCCCGCAAGGACCGGTACAGCCAGAAGGCCTGTACCAATAATGCCGATAGTAAATAATAGTGAGGCAAGATTGCCCGCAATGGGTTTGAGTGTCTCTGCGGCCTCCTGTGCCGTATTAATTGTCGTAACCCCGTTCAGATGTAGCGTTGATGCAGTTGTTACGATAATAAAAAACATTACTAGATTCGAAAAAAACATGCCGACAAGCGTATCGATACGCATAATTCTTATATCACCTTTATTTATATGTGGTTTTCCCACACCCATAATACGCAACTTATGACTCGCGACCTCTTCTTCAACTTCCTCATCAGCCTGCCAGAAAAAAAGATAGGGAGAAATGGTTGTGCCAAGAATTGCGACGATGGTTAGCAAATAATCATGGGACCAAGTAAACGTAGGCATGATAGTCGATAGGGTGATGCGCCCCCAATCCTGCTTGATCACAAAAACGGCAATGATATAACTAAACAGAGAAAACGTTAAATACTTCAGATATTTCGAATATGTCTTGTATGAAATAAACACTTCCATAAGTAACGTGATTGTCGTAATAAGAAGGAGTAGTAACTCAAAACGCACACCGGTTAATAGTTGCACCGCTGAAGCCATAGCCCCAAGGTCTGCACCGATATTTATGGTATTGGCTATGAGAAGTATGCATACCATGATATACAATATTTGTTTCGGATAGTATTTTTTCATGACACTCGCGAGGCCTTTTCCGGTTACAAGTCCGATACGGCCACTCATCTCCTGGATCGCGGACATAAACGGAAATGAAAAAAGTGAAGTCCAGAGCAACTGATAGCCAAATTGCGCCCCTGCTTGAGAGTAGGTACCTATCCCCGACGGGTCATCATCAGAGGCTCCTGTTATGAATCCGGGTCCGATATAGCGGAGTATTTTTTTTAGTTTTTTCATAGCTGAATAGCTTACATTCATAATACCATTTTACAAACAGCATCACAAAGAAGGTATAATGAATTAACACTATGCTTGAACTACTGATTATTATCGCACTTATCTTTATTAACGGTATTCTTTCCTTATCTGAAATGGCACTTGTGTCTTCGCGCAAATCTAAGTTGCAACAAATGGCTATGGAGGGTGATGAAATGGCCAGAAAAGTACTTGATATCACGAAAGTTCCTACTAATTATTTATCAGCGGTGCAGGTTGGCATCACACTTACGGGTATACTGGCAGGTGTATTCAGCGGTGCAACGATTGCAGATGAAGTTGCTCTGTGGCTCGGGAGATATGCCGTTCTTCGGCCATATAGTCCCGTTATTTCATTTTTTCTGGTAGTAATAACCGTGTCCTATTTATCACTTATATTTGGCGAACTCCTTCCAAAGCGCATTGCGTTACAAAACCCTGAAAAAACAGCTGTCTGGATTGTAGCATTCATGGAAATGATTATGAAACTGCTATCTCCGATAGTAAAAATAATGGCTATTTCTACCGAATGGGCAATGTCGATACTTCATCTACAGAATATAAAAAACTCTCCGATCACAGAGGAGGAAATAAAAGTACTTATCCGTGAAGGAACTCGTGCTGGTATTTTTGAAGAAGCTGAAGAAGATATCGTACGAAGAGTACTCAGATTAGGGGATCGAAGAGTAAATGCACTCATGACACAACGTAAGGACATGGATTTTTTCGATATGAAAGATCCAATCTCAGAAATAAGCAGGAAGATAATTGAATCTCATCATTCTCGTTTTCCTGTGTGCCGGGGAAGTGTTGATCATGTTCTGGGGATCGTGCACATTAAGGATATTATTCGTAAATGTATGGCAGATCAGCCGATACATCTGAAAGAACTCATGAGAGAACCGTTCTACATGCCTGAATCCATGCGAGCACTAAACGCACTTAAACTATTTAAAGACAGCGGCATTCATGATGCTCTCATTACTGATGAGTATGGGAATGTGCAGGGTATGCTCACGCTTCACGATATCCTGCAAGCTATGGTAGGAGATATACATTCAGTAAGCGACACACTAGAGCCACTGTATGTGAAACGAAATGCTGATTCATATATTATTGACGGCATGATTTCTATAGAAAGCCTCAAAGATCTTTTGCATATAAAACATATGCTTAAAGAAAAAGACGGTGCATATGAAACATTAGGAGGATATATTATTGATTATCTAGATAGAATTCCTGCAATAGGGGATAAATTTGAAAATGATGGATATGTCTTCGAGGTTGTAGATATTGATCACAATCGCGTCGATAAAGTTCTTGTTACTCGACTTTCTTCATAAGTCTGAGAGATGCGATCCATATGATAAGCATCACGAGCTGACAGGTAAGACATACAGGACAATATACCTTTATCTGAAAGATCTCAATAAACGTAATACGCAAACAAAATAAAACACCAAATGTTGCCATGCCTAATATGAGTTTTCTGTTTTTTGTAATGGTCCCTATAAGAATACAGATATAACCGATTAAGCCGTATAATGCTGTTGGAATGCCAAAGAGAGTAGAGACAGTTCCTTTAATTACAGCATCGCAGTTAATGTGTGAATTGATGCTACATGGCTGAAATGAAGGATGAAATATATAGCTGTATAATAAATAAGATGCTAATCCGATCCCGAATAGAGAGAGAACGTAGATGAGTTTGTATGTTTTCATTCTTTCAATCTAACTCACAGCGATTAGCTATACGGTGACAATCATCACTCGGGAAATTCCATCTCTTCATGAAGTTTTCTGATATCAGGTATATTGATCAAATGATGATCGTAGGTTATCAGATTCCTTTTTTGAAGTTTTTCCCATTCACGGCTTACAGTTTCACGTGTGATCCCTGCAAGTGACGCTATATCTCGATGGGTAAATGGTTGGTTTATCTGTATACTGTTACCGGTCTGGTGGCCAAAATGGCGAGACAAGTACAGAAGCATGGAAATCAGCTTCGTATGAGCTTTACTGAATACCAGAAACTCAACGCGCATACTTAACTTATCAAGTCCTTGCAATAACCGTGTTGTCAAATCCATAAGTGCCTGAGGAGAACGCTCTAAGAATGAATAGAGATCTTCCTTCGGAGCACTATATCCATCTATTGAAGTTAAGGCTTCATAATAATAACGTACCGGAACGCCACCTATGATTGTAGTCATGGGAAAGAATGACTTGGGGCCGTATATATGGAGCGTTAGTTCAACACCATCTGGAGAAACGGTATATTCTCTGACATAGCCAGTTTCAATATATATAGCATTACGAAGCCTATCTTCCGGATGAATTATTATCTCGTTTTTTTCGTAGTGAATCTGATTATAAAGCTTGAAAAAATCAAACACTTTCTTTTTTGTATCTACAACCATGCGAGAATTATACTATTTTTCTTATGGATTTGTAATATTATCGTGATAATGATGTACAATAAGTACAGTGATATGAATCATGGCTAAATAGTCGATTATCACTCAAAATGAATGGTATGACAATAAAATTCTTTGTATCAGTTATTTTACCTATTTTTGTTACCGTCGTATTAAGTACATTCGCAGTTGTATTTAGTACCTATATACCGTGAATATGAAAATTGTATTTTTTGAAGTACAGGAATGGGAAAAAGATATCCTGTCAAAACAATTTCCTGATGCGCTTTATACATCTGATACCGTTACCTCAGAAATGGCGAATGTATACGCCGATGCAGAAATAATCTCTACATTTATATATTCAGATTGCTCTGCAGCCGTTCTATCACTCCTTCCGAATCTTAAAATAGTGGCAACCAGATCTACAGGATATGATCATATAGATCTTGCATACTGCAAAGAGCATGGCATTACTGTGTGTAGTGTTCCCGAATATGGATCGAGAACTGTGGCAGAGTATACATTTGCACTTTTACTTACTGTTTCAAGACGTATGTATGATGGAATTGAGCAATCCAAGAAATGTGACTTTGACCATACAAAAATACAAGGAATTGACTTATTTGGCAAAACACTTGGGGTTATCGGACTTGGAAAAATCGGTGTTGAGGTGGTAAAGATAGCTAATGGCTTTGGAATGAAGGTACTTGTAAACGCACGGAAAGAGGACAAAACATTGTCAGACGCCCTAGGTTTTACGTACACCTCTTTAGAAGATCTTTTAAAACAATCTGACGTAATCACACTTCATTTACCTGATGTTGAAAGTACACATCATACTATCAATACAAACAATATTATGTTCTGTAAACCAGGGACAATTCTTATTAATACGGCTCGAGGAGGTCTCATTCAGACGGAAGCAATTCTGCTTGGTCTCGAGAAAAACATACTAAGAGGAGTAGGTATTGATGTTCTCGAAGAAGAAAAGGATTTGAGTGAAGAGGCCGAAATTATTGCTGCTCATCCGAAACACAGCATGGATTTTAAAACACTCTGTATAGATCATGTCCTCATTCACCATCCGAAGGTTGTTGTGACACCACATAATGCATTTAATAGCCATGAAGCTTTAGTTCGAATAGTACAGACTACCATGGAGAATATTGAGGCATTTAGTAAAGGACAACCCATCAATACTGTTTCATCGTAACTATTACTCTGTTATTACTTACTTCTTATAATAATGTAGAATAATAGTGTATTATCCGTTTACATTAATCTTATGTCAGAAAGAAAATCGAACCTCGGACTTGGCATTATCATTGGCGCAGCAATCGGTGCGGTAACAGCACTTTTTATGTCCCCTAAAACTGGTACAGAGATGAGAAAAGAAGCAGGGAAGAAAATTAAAAAGTTGAAAAAGATGCTTGATGATGGCGAACTGCAGGACAGAATTAAGTATATGTATGGAGAAGTAACTGATGAAAGTATGCGTATATATAGAGAAGCGCGAACAGAGCTTATAAAAAAAATTGATATGATCAAAGAAGAAATTGATGATAAAAAGTACGCAGAACTTGTAGATGAAGTTATTGAGCAATTAAAAACTCAGGCATCAATTGCAAAAGATAGGTTAGTCACGCTCAAAGGTCAACTTATGGATGAATGGAATGAAGATGCAGAAGACATAGAAGATATGCCAAAAGTTAAAAAGACATCAAAGTCGAAAGTTAGCAATTCATAACATATATGGATTTACAAAGTATTTTTTATATCGTAGCAATTTTATTCATGCTCATACTTATCGGTATGGCAGTAAGTGTTATTGTAGCCGTCTGGATTATTCAGAAGCAAGTATCTGAGCTAAAAGCCACAACTGTAGATAAGGTACAGAGCTTTATGTCTGAAGCTGGTCCAGGCATGCTTACCACAGCCGGTCTCTCAGTAGCTGGATTTGTTTTCAGAAGTATCATGTCACGCTTCACAAATAAAAAAGACGCTTAATTCTTTTGTATATCTGCAGGGCGTATTGTTCCCTGGAGAGGTGATGAAGAAACTTTTGGCGGATTCTGCTTCTCTGGCTGCGGTTGAGTTTGGACTTTCGGTTCTGAAGGCTGTGAGTTCTGTGGCAGCTGCTGTTTCGGTGGTCTGTTCTCTTCACTCTGTGGTTGTCTTGGTGGTCTGTTTTTATCTCCCGAATGTTGACCCTGATTCTGTCGTGGCGGATATTGTCCTTGTGGTTTTGGGCCCTGAGGATTGCGTGGTTTATTTGACTGTTGCTGTTGCGGGCGGGGGCTATTACTGGAGGGGGTAGAGGATTGCTGTTTCGGTAATGAAGTAAATGATTTTTGCTCTAGTTTTTTTTCGCCCCCACTGGCAGCTTTTAGCTGCTCTTCCGCTTTCTTTAATGCTTCAGCATCGGACAATTTCTTTGGCTGCTGAGGATTTTTCGGTTGAGGTGCTTGGCCACTTTTCTTTTCTTCATCATACGGATGCGCCGGCTCATTATTTTCGACAGGTGTAGGGATATCATCATCTTTGACTTTTCTTCCGTATTTCTCTTTGGACAATCTTACGATCTTTTCGCGGTTATCATTCTTAAGAGATGGTAGTGGCAATGTTTTTGCCGGAAATGGTGATGACGTGAAAAAATCGATCGATAGTTTTACTATAATCTCATGTTTACCGAGTGATACTAAATCATTATCAGAATAGAGTCCTGCAAACTCCTTACTCAACACCGTAGCGTCGCGTGCACCGACTACGAATGCAGCAAGTGTACCTACGTTACCGAAAATGGCTCGCTGTATTTCTTCTTCGAGCTGATCAATATACTGATTTGCGAGGGTCAGTGACAGTTTATATTTACGTGCTTCAGAAAGAATCTTCAGGAACGATGATGTAGCGAAATTCTGGAACTCGTCGACGTATAAGAAAAATGGACGTCGATCTTCTTCTTTGATAAATGCACGTCGCATGGCTGCAAGCTGGATCTGCGTGATGATCATGGCTCCAAGCAGAGATGCGTTATCTTCGCCCAGTTTTCCCTGTGAAAGATTCAAAAGAAGGATTTTACCGTCATCCATGATCTGCTCGATACTGATAGATGATGTTGGATGTCCAATAATGTTACGAATCATTTTGGTAGTTACGAACTGGCCTACTTTATTCTGAATAGGCGAGACTACCTCAGCCTTCATTTTTGGTGGCATGATATCGAATTCCTTTACCCAGAAGTCTTTGATGACCGGATCCTGGATCTTTTCAATTGCCTTTGCGCGGAACTTATCATGTGCCAGAAGCGGGAGAACATCGGCAAGTGTCGAACCAGGGATCTCAAGTAGTGTCAAAACTACGTTACGAAGAACATATTCAAGACGTGGACCCCAGCTATTTGCATAGAGTTTGCTGAAAATCGACACGATACCCGAAGCTATGAGATGCTTGTGATGAGCCTCGCGCACTTCAAGCACATTCAGGGAGAAGGGGCGAGCTGTATCAAATGGCTCAAGATATACAACGTCGTTGAGTCTTCTTTTAGGTATAAAGTCGACAACTATTTCGCACAAATCTCCGTGTGGATCGATAATACCGATACCGCGATCCTTTCGAATGTCATCAATGGCCATGTTTGCGATCAGTGTAGATTTACCTGTACCCGTTTTACCCATGATATAGATATGTTTGCCTCGATCGCGCGTGGTGATACCGAATATTGATTCCTTATTTTTAAAATCAGTTTTTGCAAAGAAATTAATATCTTTTTTCTGCTCTTCAGACATTTCAGGAGTAGTTACCGGAAGGTTTTCTGGTGGTTCACCTTTAAGTGTTTTGCCCCATGCAATACTTTTGATACCGGCAAGCTGCATACCCGGAGGATGCCATAATGTAGCTAATTCCTGTGAATTAAGAATTTGTTTTGATCGTTCGAAATAGCCGAATTCTCTTGTTCTCATTTTTTTTATTAGTCGTTCTTTTTGCAGTAGCGGCTTTTTAAAACTGAACTGATTACCTTCAGCCATCGAAAAACTTCCAAACGTACCGGCTAAATTCTGTAGATAGGGAAGGACAGGAATTGCAGGGTTGGCTGTTGAAACCATGAGACGTATAGCTGCTTTTCCTCCCATAAATCCTGCTTTTTTTGCGATCAGTGATTTATTAGCATCAGGCCCTGAAGCAGGAGCACCAGTTGCAGAAACTGTTTTAGTGGTTGCGCGAAGAGCATCTGACTGCCAGGGAAAACTTGCTGGAGTTACGGTAATTTGAATACCCATTTTAAGCTGTGCATCCTGTTTCGACAGAAATCCTATAAGTGAGGCAATCGGATCAATCTTAAAATCTGCATACGTCTTGATAGGGTAGTAGTAGTATGAATTAAGTACCAGTTCGCCAACTTCCATATTTTTCGCTTTCATCATGATATCCATCGGGTCAGTCGTTTTTTGGATTTTTGACTGAGGATATGCTGATGAAATGAGACTTTTCATGAACTGCTCATTCTCTGTAGGCGTTGCTACATAGTAGTAGATCATCTGGGAAATGTAATAAATCTCAAATGAATATACTTTTGGAGTAAGGTAAACTCGTTTCCACAGGGGGAAGTGTGAAGGCAACAGCGATGAAAAAATCTGTGTTGCCGCTTCTACTGGCGTTTCATCATCTTTAGGATTCCGTATTTGAAGATACGAAAATTGAGACATATATGGAAATTATTATAGCAGAAAAAGAAGGAGCAAGATATGACGTTTCATAGTAGGGGACGCAGATCTGCGTCCCCCTACATAGAAGAGTTTAGGGCTTACTTTACGCCTTTCAATTTCAGACAGGCGTCATACTGATCCTGTACAGGATAAGAGTATTTTTCGCCAGCAGCAGTAATGGTTTTTTCATAGCGAGCACTACGTGCACAGTCATCAATTGCTTTTATCTTTAAAAGCTTATCAAAGCGCATAAGGACAAGAAATAACGAAATGAGAACGACTACTGAAACGATGATTGTATTTAATGGGAGCATTGGCATTGCAACTGGTGCAACTGCAGCAGGCTGGTTATAAGGAACAGATTGGTTATCCATAGATATAAATAATTGAATTTAAAATATAACCCATAGTATACATTAAATTCAATACAAAATCAACTGCAACGACGAGTAGAGTAATACCTATTTAGCTTATACAATGTAGTATTACATTGATCTATTTTTGTGTACAAAACGTCTCATAAGAAGATAGATTGTACATAAAAATATGAGTATTCCAGCCCAGGCGAGGTACTGAGGCATAAAGATGATAACTATAGTATAAGGTCCGTCTATCTGGGGAACAGTATTAACATACCAACCATTCGCCCAGTTATTCACCAATACATGCTCATCTATCTGCTGTCCGATAAGGGGACTCAACAAAGCTCCTCCGGGTAGTGAGGCAAAGAATGCGGGCATGATGTATGCTTTCCAGTTCTTTTCGTATGCCTGGTGCAAAATGAGAGTCGATTGTGAAAGCAGGGGAGACGTTACGGGAACAGTATACATAAATCCATTATTTTTTATTGCATTAACTGGTTGTTGTGGAGTCTTTTGTGAAGCATCATACTGGCCACTGTGTATCGCCTGAAGCAACTGATAGGGAATAGGTATGATTGAAATTGACTGAATATGGTTAATAGTCGGCGTATCACCAATAGATAAATTATTAAAAATAAGGTTATAACCTGAACCCTGATAATACGGAGGAATAAGAAAGTTATCTTCATGATAATTCGGAAGTTTTGACAGCTCATCTTCAAGATCGCACTTTTTGGTTACATCATTCTCCATACAGAGTCTCAATGGGAGGCCACTTATATTTCTTGATTGTACTGAGAAAATATACCCCGTATCCTGAATAAGATCGGGGAATGCGAGCGATTCGCATAAAGCTCCATTAATCGAATTATATTCGACCACTTCACTCCCGTTTTCTGAGAGATAGTTCTTGGTCAGGTTCCCGTTTGCCGTTAGTCCGCAGTTGAAATGATATTCTGTAGCCGTCCGAAAGTTAACAGGGAACTGATGTTGAGGAAGGTTTCCGTTTACGACGGTTGTGTCATATGTCGTATCATTACGTGGCAGGACTACTGGTACACGTGTCGAGTTTGTTAGTTCATATGCAACAGGTTGTATATGCTCAAGATAGAGTGATTCAATTTTGTCTGCGTGTATTGAATCAAACGTAATACGAATGCTTTGTGATGCAACCATAGATGGATTGTAGGTAAAGTACATATCTACTGTCTGATCACCTTTCTTCAATTGCTTGAGTGTCCTCAGAACCAGACATTTATTTCGTGTTGAATCATAGAGACAGAAACTCCCGGATAACTGAGTACTGGTAAGTTTATAATCAAATGCCAGATGAACAACACTCTCCTTGTCATTAAACTGAATCATCTCAGACAGCGGTACTGTTAAACAGAGTTTCGCGTGCTTGCCGTATAGCTCGATACCACCATCGTTATACTGTGCACCAATAACCTGATTAGCATCTCCATCGGAACATAGTTCAGGATTAAGTTGATTATTGCTGATCGAAAGTTGCCCTGGTGATTTATCATCGTATAACTTATATGTTAGGGGAGTGGCACTTGAAAACACTGATTCACCTAAATAAATATTTTCATCTCCTGAAACAGAAGGAATGATCATAACCTGATCGTTTATGCTAATGAGTGTGGACGTCTTGGGAAGTTCGAGATCCTGATAATACGGATCGGTCGATCCAGTAAAAGGCAACAGATAATGTATCCGCAGTGCTGAAGAATTACTTGCCGTATACACATCTCCGTAAAATGAATATTTGCTACGCTGCAGATCGGGAATGGTGAGATTACTCAGTTTATGTGCTGCATCCAGATATACCTGATAATTTTTTTTATCGATATGTACTTGCTGAGGATTCACGCGTTCCTGGTTATTCATCATCGTTCGTGCAGGATAAACCAGTTGATCAAACGTATCATCTAAAGAAGTAACATACGTCCCATTCTCCAGATATGCTTCATCGATGTATGCACTCTGATAGACAGGCCCAATCACCGGCGGATTATGTATCAGTGTCACTGGATCCGATTCCTGTTGAGTTGGCAAATAACTGTATACTGCAAGGTTTTTGCTAAACTTCTTTTCGAGCTTGATTGATTTGTTACTAGTTAAGAGTTTTGTGAGATCGTCATAAAACAGTTTTTTCTGTTCATCGGCGCCTCCTACATTTACTACATTTTTGTCGAGCAGAAGATAATGGATGTCATATTTATTAAGAAGCGAGACAAACAGCGGCCAGTTTTTTGAGTTAACCGCATATGCCAGTTCACGATAGTTTTCTTCGTTACAAGGGTACCATCTATCAAATTCTCGATTTAACAACGGTTGCTTAAGCCCGAACCACGTAAAGCCTGCTCCCTGATACAGCTGTTTTCCATACGGAGTGTCCCAGTTATAGTAAATCCAGCCATACAGACTATGAAGAGGTAGCTGAAGAATGCGGCCATCATTCTGTTTCTGAGACCATTTGAAAAGCGCATCGTATTCTGATGGAATATGTACGCGCATGGTAGATGAGATAAAACTGCCCTGGAAAGCCGGCAGATTAAGAAGGAAAATGCCCCCGATAACAAGAACGGTATATATATAGATAGTAAAGTGCTTCTTAAACTTATCCATGAGCGCAGCCTGTCCATATCCCAGGAATACGGCATACGCAAAGATGAGTTGCAATGATAATTTCGTGAACGGAAACCTAAGTGCTTCTTTGAATGTCACGCTTGAACTTCGTAAGTATTCGAATATATTCGATATAAACGGAAGTCCACCAAGCAGAAAAAATATGGCAATGCCTGTAACCGGGAGAAGAGCGATGAGATCTTTTCTCTTACGTAATGATGCATAAATCATCCCGCCAAATGAAATAAACGTAATAGCAAATCCGATTGTCTGAATATATGGACTACTCAGATGTTTTTTCCATGCAGCAAGAAGCGATGTCGAAAATTCGTATCCATCTACGCCGTTCACTGGGACTTTCCAATTAAAAAGGAAATTTTTCATGAGAAGAAGATCGTCGATATGTCCGTAGTCTTTGTTATGATAAAAAGCTTCTTCACTGAATAATCTGTGTATCTTCGAGTTAATGACACCATTACTATAATAAATAGAGTAGTACAGATTCGGCAGGATCCAGAAGAGATTCAAGCCGAGTATAAGAAGAAATGAGATAAGACAGCGTTTAAACGTTACTCTGGTACGTTGAAGGAGAAAGTAGGTCAAAAGAAATAAACAGACTCCTGCAAAGAATACATACCAGAGGGTTGCCGTATGAGCCATCGGGGTAGCGAAAAAAATGACGATGGACAGTAGACAAAGGTCTCTTTTCTTTCCTTCCTCTAGATACTTAATCAAATAGAGATAAATGAACCCAAGGTAACCAAACTTTGTCGCGAACATTTCAAGAGGCACGACGAAATGCTGCATGGTGCCTACATTCAATATATAAAAGAGACTTCCCATCAAAGCTGCAAGACGATCAATAACCGGGTCGGTCCGCAGTTTTTTGAGAATATGAAGAATAAAAAAGTATACACTCGTTGGTCCGAGTAACATCATCAGAAAAAAGTAACTATACCTGACCATGTTCATCGGAAGTAGTAGAGTGAGGGGATAGAGAATAATCATACGCGGCAATTCTGCAAGATGCGCTTGTGAAGGGGGCGCTCCTAAGCCCTGATGTTCCTGCCATACAGATGTTATCCGTTGGAAATACTGTCCTATATTGAACTCTGGATGTAATGTATCCCAGCCCGACAGAATCGTGTTTGGAGTATAATTATGGGAGATCAAAAAGAGGACGGAAATGATGAGAAAAATGTAGAATATATCTATCTTAATGCGTCTTAATTTAGCGTACATATGACTGTAAATCATTATAATAAAAAAATCGATAGATACGCTCTGTATACAGTCATTCTGATTATCTTTCACACGATTTCTAATATTACCTGGATATTTCTGAATAACGTTTTTCCTTACTGGGACGC
>CAYXCP010000009.1:0-1415 GCA_964463455.1 uncultured Gammaproteobacteria bacterium | reverse complement strand
TATAAAAATGGACGTGTCGCATTTTTATCGGCATTCTTTTTTAGTTTCTTTCTCTATTCGTTTAAAGAGTCGCGTGACCACATGCTCGATATGCCAACTACAGCTTTATTTATGGCTTCATTATTTGTCATCGGGCGATCCAAACATCTCACAAACAGAAAATATACCTTGATCTTTTTCGGAATTGTTGCACTTTCATTCCTCATAAAATGGATCGCAGTCATTTATTTTTTCCTGCCGCTCCTTGTCGAAGTCGTGTATTGGATAAGGGAGTTAGTTGTCATCCCCGGCAAGTCTCAACATGACCGGGGATCCACTAATAATGAGATCCTGAAACAAGCCGTGCCTGCCGGCAGGCAGGTTCAGGATGACAAACTAAAATCCAGACAAAGATTATTTAGAGGTGCTGTATCAAACTGCGTTATTGGTGTAAGTTTGGGGCTAGCATTAAATGCTCCATGGTATATAGTCAATATAAACCGAATATTAACATATGGTACATATTATGCAGGTGGAGAAGAATATAGCCAAGTTGGTAGTTTGTTTTCAGCTGCCAATATCTTTTTTTATACTAAACTAATTATTATATTTCATCTTACATTTGCAGGTGCTTTGTTTTTCCTGATGAGTTTAGTAATCTTTTTGCGAGATAAATCTAATAGACATAAGGTATGGGTTATGGGAGCGTTTCTGCTTTATTATTGTATTTTTACTGCTATTGCTAATAAAACTGCCCGGTATGTTATTCCTTTTATGCCGTTTATCGCAATCATCATGGCATATGGTTTGAACGTTATCATTGATAAAGCACATAGACATGTAATGCCGGCTTTATTTGGTGCAGCTATTATGATTTGGTATGTGTTTACATTTTTTGTGGTGTCATTTGGCATTCCGATCTATCCGCAGTATCAATATGCCGTAAAGGTTCCGATTCTGGGTTATGTAGATCTGTACTATCTCAATACTTATCCGGTGCGCCTACTATATGATAATGCAGATTGGCGCAATAGAGAGATAGCAGATACCATATTGAAAGAGCTGCCGGCATTTGATCAGCGACTAATATTAGTCAACATAGATCGAAATTATATTAGCCCCGCGACAGTAAATCTTGCTATGTATGAATCGAATAGAGGGATTCCCCGAAACCTGGAAGAGCTTGATACAGGTTTTGCAGTTCTTCTTAAAGGTAAAACAGTTTTTCCTGATCAATTATCTCTGGTGAATTATGTTAATAAAGCAGATTTTGTCGTGAATGTGACTGACAACATAGGGCCGAAGCAAGCAATGTTTGATTATCAGGTGCGCACGCAGATACAGCAGTATTTTGTGCAGGGAAAGGCAACTAATTTCAGATTGGTTCGAACAATTCCACTTCAGGATGGAACGAAGGTACTTATTCATGTGAGAAA
>CAYXCP010000008.1:0-17992 GCA_964463455.1 uncultured Gammaproteobacteria bacterium | reverse complement strand
CAGAACACTGATTAGTTGCTTTTTTAAATCATCTTCATTAAACTACTACTAATTAAGTATATGTTTGCAATTAGTAATAAGACCGATTACGGGCTGCTCCTTCTTTCACAGTTGGCGGAAAAAGATGCGTTTGTTCCGATGTCACAACTGACGGCACATACTCATCTTCCCGAACGTTTTATCGCACGCATTGCTTCTGACATGGTGCGCTATGGCATTTTGCAGAGTCGTGAAGGAAAGATCGGTGGTTATCGATTAGCACGTCAGTTGAATCAGATAACGCTCACTGAGTTTTTTTCATTATTTGAAGAAAAAACTGATCCGGTGAAATGTATGAAATCAGATTATGCATGTAAGTTTGATGGACTATGCACGCATAAATCATTTTTCAGAAGCAAACTTGGCGATATTCTCAAAAGCGAATTGAATAAATGGACGGTTGCCGACTTATTTGAAAGCAGATCCCCCGTCTCCGCTACGCTTCGCGAGGGATGACAGTGTAAATAATAATTATCAATTACGAATCTTATGTTATCTATAAAGAACCTATCAGTAAAAGTTGGTGAAAAGAATATTCTGTCCGACTTTTCATTTGAATTTGAAAAAGGAAAAATATATGCAGTTATGGGCCCGAATGGCTCTGGTAAATCTACACTCGCATATTCAATAATGGGTCACCCCGGATTTGAAGTAACTGCAGATGCAATGGACTTCGAAGGAAACTCAATTCTGGAAGAAGAGGCTCATGAGCGTGCAGATCGCGGTATCTTTCTATCTTTCCAGAGTCCGCTTTCACTTTCAGGTGTACGACTGTATCAGCTCATTCAGCTTGCTATGAAAGGCAAAAAGAATCCGCTCGAAATAAGACAGAGTGTTCAGAAAATCGCAAAGGAACTCAAAATAAATGAGGAATTACTATCACGCTCACTCAACGATGGAGCATCCGGTGGAGAAAAAAAGAAACTGGAAGTACTTCAGGCTTCTGCGCTCGACACGAAGCTTGTTATCTTCGATGAAGTAGATACAGGTGTCGATGTCGATGCTCTTAAAACTATTTCACAGTATCTCGAAAAAAACAAAGGCGATAAAACATACATTATTATCACTCATTACAATCGTATCCTTGACTACCTCAAGCCAGATCATGTGCTGGTCATTGCCAACGGTGCTCTCAAAAAAGTGGGAGGACCCGAACTTGCTGAACAGATCGAAAAAAACGGGTACGAAAGTGCTTTATCAATTAAAGAAACGTCATCGCGAGGAGTGTAACGACGAAGCGATCTCTGTTTGAGATTGCTTCACTACGTTCGCAATGACGAAAGAATTATGCAACAGAAAAACGATGATCTGAATTTTGATTACCGCTACGGCTTTTCGATGCCTGAAAAGTATGCCTTTAAATCACGCAAAGGACTTGATGCTGATGTGGTTAAAAGCATTTCCGCAATGAAGCAGGAACCTGCATGGATGACAGAATTCAGACT
This sequence comes from uncultured Gammaproteobacteria bacterium, assembly GCA_964463455.1. Taxonomy (GTDB): domain Bacteria; phylum Patescibacteriota; class Microgenomatia; order UBA1406; family GWC2-37-13; genus JBDKFK01. The sequence goes on along the minus strand of CAYXCP010000008.1, from coordinate 16,508 downwards.
CAAATCATATGAACTTTTTTTGAAAGAGAAAATGCCTGAATGGGGTGCAGATCTCTCAAAAATAAATTTTGATGAAATCTATTACTACGCAAAATCGACTGAAAAACAGGTAAATTCATGGGACGATCTTCCATCCGAGATAAAAGAAACATATGATCGTATTGGTATTCCGGAAGCTGAAAAAAAGTATCTTGCCGGCGTGAGTGCACAATATGAAAGTGAAGTCGTTTACGAAAGTATCAATAAAGAACTCGATCGATTGGGCGTTATCTTCTGCGATATGGATACGGCTCTAAAAAAGTATCCTGATCTGGTAAAAGAATATTTCGGTACATTAATCCCGGCAGCAGATAATAAGTTTGCTGCTCTGAATTCTGCCGTATGGTCTGGTGGATCATTTGTGTATGTTCCAAAAAATGTAAAAGTTACACTTCCTCTTCAGGCATACTTCCGCATTAACTCAGAAAAATTCGGACAGTTCGAACGAACGCTCATCATCGCAGACGAAGGCAGTAGTGTACATTATGTAGAAGGATGTACCGCTCCTATTTATACAACTGATTCTCTGCACAGTGCGGTGGTAGAAATCTTTGTGAAGAAAAATGCGCGCGTACGTTACACCACGGTCCAGAACTGGAGTAAGAACGTGTACAACCTCGTCACAAAACGAGCACGTGCCGATGAACACGCTTTTATGGAATGGGTTGATTGCAATATCGGATCACAGGTAACCATGAAATATCCAAGTGTCTACCTGATGGGCGAAGGCGCACGCGGCGAAGTGCTCTCAATCGCATTTGCCGGTAAAGGACAGGTACAGGACGCAGGTGCCAAGATGCTCCATTTCGCACCTAAAACATCTTCACGCATTGTTTCAAAATCAATTTCAAAAGATGGAGGCCGCACCTCATACCGCGGACTTATTCAGGTCATGCCCGGTGCCAGGGATTCATCCGTATATGTTTCATGTGATGCACTTCTTCTTGATGAAGCATCACGCTCAGATACATATCCATACATGAAGATAAAAGAAAATGATGTCTCAATTCAACATGAAGCAACGGTTGAAAAGTTAGGGGAGGAAAAATTATTTTATCTGATGTCCCGTGGACTCACCAAAGTAGATGCGGAGGGATTACTTGTTAACGGATTTATCGAACCCGTATCACGAGAAATACCGTTGGAATACTCTATTGAATTAAATAGACTTATAAATCTTGAAATGGAAGGATCAGTTGGATGATGAGTACTAGTGTCATCCCGAACTTGTTTCGGGATCCCTTTATATGAATGAGATGCTGAAACAAGCCGTGCCTGCCGGCAGGCAGGTTCAGCATGACAAATGAAGCATACATAATATGACAAAATTAATTAGCATAACAGAAACACCGGATAAGCCATTTGTTTTTGATACACCTGGTTCTTATGTTGCATTTATACATAACACCTCGGGGAAGTTTGAGTTTGAACTGAAAAGCCCCGATATCGAACTTGATATTTTTGGATTATTTACCGGAGACAATACTGATTCCTACACCATAGAAACAATCCAGCATCATGCAGCGCCACGATCAATTTCAAACTTATTTATCAAAGGAGTTTTTAAGGGAAAATCACGTTTTAACTATCAGGGTCTCATTCGCATAGAGAAAGAAGGCCAGCAAAGTCATGCATATCAGAAAAATCAGAACCTGATTCTGTCGCCGGAAACCTACGTTGAATCAAAACCGTTCCTGGAAATTTTAGCAAACGACGTATTCTGCACCCATGGATCGACAACAGGAAAACTTAACGATGAACAGCTATTTTATGTAAAGAGTCGTGGGTTATCTGATGAAGAAGCAAAGAATCTTCTCGTTGAGGGCTTTGTCCAGGAAGTGGTAGATAAGATTAAAGCGAAGATACCAGAATTTAGTCTTGAATGATTTATACTTATGTCATCCCGAACTTGTTTCGGGATCCCTTTATCATGATAAGATGCTGAAACGAGCCGTGACTGCCGGCAGGCAAGTTCAGCATGACAACTCACTGAGCTTTAGTATTACCAGTGTTATAATACTCGCATCATATGAAAGATTTTAAAAATATACGTGCTGATTTTCCGATTTACTCTCATAAGCCAGGTCTTGTTTATCTCGATTCAGGAGCTACGTCACTTAAGCCAATTACAGTAATCGCAAAGGAAGTCGAATACTACCGTCAGTACAGCGCAAATGTATTTAGAGGCGTATATGAGATGTCAGAACGTGCAACTGCAGAGTATGAGCAGGCACGTGAATGGACCGCACGCTTTATTAATGCACAAACAGAAGAAATTATATTTACCCGAAACACAACAGAGTCAATTAATCTGATCATGTACGCACTCGGTAGACAGATTATCACGAAAGACAGTGAAATTGTGACGACTGTGATGGAGCATCACTCAAACTTTGTCCCATGGCAGCAACTCGCATTTGAAAATGGTGCTGTTTTTAAAGTTATTGATGTTGATGATCGGGGGTATTTGTCCCTGTTTGAGAAATCGGGTGAGATAAATGTACATGAATTCAAAAAAATTATAACTCCTAAAACAGCTATCCTTGCATTTACTGCAGTTTCAAATGTGCTGGGTACAATAAATCCGGTAAAAGAAATTGCGGCAGCTGCAAAGAAAATAAATCCTGAAATCATCATCATTGTCGACGCGGCACAGGCAGCACCACATATGGCTGTAGATGTACAGGATTGGGGAGTAGACTTTGTTGCATTTTCTTCACATAAAATGCTAGGACCTACCGGTGTTGGTGTCTTATGGGGTAGAAAAGCATTACTCGCTCAGGCAGATCCATTTCTGTATGGTGGAGACATGATCAAAGAAGTCACAATAGGTGAAACAACTTTTCAGAATGCCCCTCATAAATTTGAAGCGGGAACGCCCCATATCGCAGGTGTTATCGCTTTTGGTGAAACAGTAAAATATCTCATGAAAATCGGTATGGACAGCATCCGTGATCATGAACAGAAGCTTTTTGCATATGCACAGCAGGCGTTAAAGAGCCATTTTCAGGATCGTATTCGTATTCTCGGTCCTCATGATGCTAAAGATCATGGTGGCATCGTTGCATTTACCTTTGAAGGATATCACCCTCATGATATTGCCCAGATACTGGATGAAATGCAGATAGCAGTGCGAGCGGGACATCATTGTGCTATGCCCCTGCACGAGGCATACGGTCTGAGTGCCACTACGCGCGCGAGTTTCCATATCTATAATGATGAAGAGGATATTGATAAGATGATTGAGGGGTTAAAAAGAGTTGAGGAAATATTAAAAAAATAATATGAGTACGTCATTGCGAGGAATCCAGTAACTAGTAGATGTCGAAGCAATCTCTTTTAATAAAATAGATTGCCACGTCGTCTTAATTAATAGACTCCTCGCAATGACGTTTAGGTAAACATAACAATATGTCAATCTATCAGGATATCATTCTGGAATATTATCGGAATCCACGTAATTTTGGTCATCTGAAATCGGCCACAAATCAAACCTCACTGAAAAATCCGCTTTGTGGTGATACCATTGAGATGGAAATTGTTGAGAAAGATGGAGTAGTTCAGGAAATAGCGTACACCGGTTCGGGATGCGCTATATCACAAGCATCTGCATCAATGCTTACCGACTTTGTAAAAGGTAAAACGAAGGATGAGATAAAAAAAATCGACAAAGATGTTGTTACCGAAATGCTCGGAATAGATCTGAGCCCAAATCGATTAAAATGTGCGTTGCTTTCACTCGAAGCGCTGCACATTCTTGTTAACAGTTAGTTATGTCATCCCGAACCTGCCTGCCGGCAGGCATGGCTCGTTTCGGGATCTCTTAATCAAGAGATGCTGAAATAAATTCAGCATGACAACAAAAAATGAGTACACAAATGAATGAAACTTTGATGGATCCCAAGAACCCTTCTGGTCCGGTTACTGTTAGAAACCTGACCTATTACGTAGACCGTGATCTATGCATTGGTGCTGCAACCTGTGTAGCGATAGCGCCTAACGTATTTTTAATGGACAGTGATGCTAAAGCAGTTATTCTCTCTACAGCTGCCGAAGATACCGACGAAACACTTCTCGATTCGGCACGTGGATGTCCGGTAGCAGCTATTATCATTCACAACGAAAAAGGTGAAAAAGTCTATCCAAAATAACGGAGATGAAAAAATGATATTTATGACCTCGGTAGATAGTAACAATGAAAGAGAGTGTCCTTCATGTGAAATGAAGACACTCAAAGGAATGCCCGGGGGACGGGATGCAATATGCAGCAACTGCGGGTACAAAGACCCGTGTTGTTATGACTAATATAATTTATGCTAAACTGAAGTATGAGCAACTTTCTATGGAAGATAGGTGGAGAAGCAGGTTTCGGTATTATGACAATAGGTATGTCATTTTCAAAGATTGCCACACGCAGTGGATACCATATCTTTGATTACACAGAATATCCATCCCTTATTCGTGGTGGACATAATACCTATGAAGTAATGGTCTCAGACCAGGAAGTATTCGCTCAAAAACAGCCGGTAGATATTCTTGTCTGTCTGAATAAAGAAACCTACATTAATCATAAACATCGTCTCACCCCACAATCACGCGTTATTTATGATCCACAGGATCTTGAAATAACTGACGATGTCGTGAAAATCGCGGTGCCATTTAGAGAAATGAAAAATGAGCACAAAGCAATGCAGATTATGGTGAATACCATTGCAATGGGTGCAAGTATTGCTATTATCGATGCAGACATAACCATTTTTTACGAAATACTTGAAAAAGAATTTGGAAGAAAAGGACAGGAGATTGTAGATTTCAATAAAAAATTTGCAGATCTCGGGTACTCTTATGTAAAAGAACATTATGCAGGTCAGATCCAACCCCGGCTCAAAATAAAAACAGACAAACAGAAACTGGTAATGACGGGTAATGATGCATTTGCCATGGGAGCGGCTGGAGCTGATTGTAAATGGTATGGCGCATATCCCATGACCCCTAGTTCTACTGTGCTAACCTCGCTTGCAGCATGGGAACACACAACAGGAATGGTAGTTCGTCATGCGGAAGATGAAATTGCAGTTATCAATAGCGCACTTGGTGTAGCATTCGCTGGCGCTCGTGCATCGGTTGGCACATCTGGCGGAGGATTTGCTCTGATGGTTGAGGCTATATCGTATGCAGGAATCGCTGAAATTCCGATTGTGGTATTCCTTTCTCAGCGACCAGGTCCGGCAACAGGTATGCCTACATGGACCGAACAGGCTGAACTATTGTTTACAGTAAATGCCGGCCACGGGGAATTCCCCAAGATCGTTATCGCACCAGGTGATGTCGATGAAATGCTCAAATACACAGCACAATCATTTGATCTGGCCGATATCTATCAGACTGCAGTGATAGTCATGTCAGATAAATATCTCAGTGAATCACACAAATCAATTTATCAGGATGAAGTGCACTCTATTTTTGTAAACAATGGTCATAATAGGGGAAAAACAATTAACGAGTTTGAAGGCGCAAAATATCTACGCTATCAGATAACCGATGATGGCATCTCGCCGCGACTGCTCCCAGGATTCACTGGCCAGTTCTATCAGGCTAACTCATATGAACATGACGAAGATAGTCATACGACTGAAGATGCAGCTCCACGTATCAAACAGGTGGAAAAAAGAGCACGCAAAATGGAAACATACCTCAAAAATCATTATGAAGCTCCACGTGTATACGGCAACCAGGAAACAGCCGAGGCAATATTTGTATCATGGGGTGGAAATAAAGGACCGATACTGGAAGCTATGAAAGATCTTGAAGCAAAAGGACGAAAAACCGCTTATATACATATGACTCACTTATATCCGGTAGATCCGCATAAAATTATCCCGTTGTTTCATAAAGACAAACGATATATTCTGGTCGAAAATAATTCTCATGGACAGCTTGGACAACTCCTGCGCATGCAGACAGGGATTGACCTGACTGAGCGATTCCTTAAATACGATGGTAGACCAATCTATAAGGAAGAGTTAGTTAAATATATTAATGGATAATAGGTTCATTGCTCTATGGTTTCATTGTTAACCACCCCTACCCCTCCTTGAAAAGGAGGAGAAAATACAGTGGGACAATATAGCAATGGGACAATGAAACAATAGTTACTATTTTAGATAAATATATGGCAACAGTAGAAAATTTCAGTGGACATACAGGTACCTGGTGCCCAGGATGCGGCGACTGGGGGATTGGAATTTCCATAAAGCAGGCGTTTTCACAGATGGGTCTTGATCCATCAGGTGTATGTGTTTGTTTTGATATAGGTTGTTCTGGCAACATGAATGATGTTCTGAATGCGTACGCTACCCACGGACTTCATGGTCGCTCACTGACGTATGCTGTTGGCATAAAAATGGGAAACCATAAACTGCCTGTAGTTGTAGTTGGCGGTGATGGAGGCTTGTATGGAGAAGGGGGAAATCATTTCCTGCATGCAGCACGCGGTAATCACGATATTACCATGCTTGTTCATGATAACAGTGTATATGGATTAACAACCGGTCAGGTTGCTCCAACTGCATTTAAAGGATTCAAATCGAAATCTACACCAGACGGTATCATCGAAGTAAATGTGAATCCTCTTGCTCTTGCCCTTACACAAGGTGCTACCTTTATTGCACAGGCATTCGCAGGCGACGTAGGACATCTCATCACGATGATCAAGGCGGGCATTGAGCACAAAGGCTTTTCTCTTGTCAATGTACTGCAACCATGCGTTACCTTTAACAAAGTAAACACCTATCAATACTACATGAAAAGAGTGTATAAGCTCCCATCTGACTATGATAGTACCGATTTTAAGTCGGCACTCGAAAAAACGATGGAAGTAAATGAGGAAAAATACCCACTCGGCATTATTTATAAAAATGACAGACCTGCTTTTCACGAAATGTTACCGCAGATAAAAGCAGATGTACCATTATATAAGAACCCTCCCTTCAAAGATTTAGAGCTACTGATGGATGAATTTATATAAAACTGTTATAATAGTTTTAGTCATCCTGGTTATTTAGGTTTTTGTGGCAAAAATAAACTCATTAATAGTTGACAATTAGCACTGGTTTTGTTATACTGCTAAATATTATGGCATACCTAGCTGGGGCTTCCGAACAACCTACTTTTCCTATCGTTGCTGTCCGTGATGGGATAGTATTTCCTAATACAGAGAATGTTCTTGTATTTGGACGTGCGAAAAGTATTGAGGCTATAAACGAAGCCTTAAAAAAAGATAAACAATTAATTCTCGTCATGCAGAAAAACTCCTCACAGGACGATCCATCACCTGCTGACTTATTCGAAACCGGTGTGCTGGCAACAGTCGAAAAGACAGTTGTAGGTGAAAAAGGAGAAATCACCGCTTTAGCCAAAGGAAAGGCAAAAGTCCGTATCACTGAATATACAAAAGAAGGACCTTACCTCGAAGGTAAGATCGAAATCATTGCCGAGGAAATCCTTGACGATGAAGAAGTACATGCGCTCGTAAAACATATCTCTACTCAGGTAAAGCGTGCAATCAATCTGGGTAAAACGATCGATTTCGTTTTCCTCATGAATATCCTGAACATCACAAATTCACAGGATTTTTCGTATCAGGTTGCGATGGTGCTTGATTTAAAGAGTGACGAACGACAACAGCTTCTCGAAGAGCAGGATCTGAAAGTCCGTCTTCAGAAAGAAGTTGAATATATAAATCGTGAGATCAAGATTCTTGAGATTGAACAGAATATTTCTTCGAAAACACAGCAGAAATTTGAACGCGGCATGCGCGAAACATTCCTCCGTGAAAAAATGAAGACAATCGAAGAAGAACTTGGCGGTAAAAGTGAAGATAAAGAAATAGACGAATATCGCGAAAAGATCCGCAAGGCAAAAATGCCAAAGGAAGTAGAACAGAAGGCTATTAAGGAACTTAAGAGACTCAATCAGATGTCTCAGTTTAACCCTGAAGCATCCTATATTCGTACCTATCTCGATTGGCTCGTGGAACTTCCCTGGTCTGTATCTTCAAAAAGTAACATTAATATAGAGCAGGCTCAGAAAATTCTTGATGAAGACCATTACGGTTTGAAGAAGATTAAAGAGCGTATAGTTGAATTCCTTGCGGTCATTGAGCTTCGCAAACAGCGTGAGTCACAGGATAAGAAAGGAAAAGAGCTGAAAGATAAGTTGCCAACTATATTATGTTTTGTCGGACCACCTGGTGTTGGTAAAACATCACTGGGAAAATCTATTGCACGATCATTGGGACGCAAGTTTATCAAGATCTCACTCGGAGGCATTCGTGATGAAGCAGAGATTCGAGGACACCGACGCACCTATGTGGGCGCCATGCCAGGACGTATGATACAGGGTATCAAGCAGGCAGGCACGAAGAATCCTGTTTTTATGCTCGATGAAATTGATAAGATCGGTCGTGATTATCGCGGTGATCCATCGGCAGCACTTCTTGAGGCCCTTGATCCTGAACAGAATCATGCATTCTCAGATAACTATCTTGAAGCACCATTTGATATGTCAGATGTATTCTACATCACGACGGCAAATATTCTGGATACCATTCCGGAAGCGCTTCTTGATCGTTTAGAAGTGATTCATTTCCCGGGTTATACCGAAGATGAGAAATTCAATATCTCAAAAGAATATCTGGTTGAAAAGCAGATGGAAGCACATAGTCTGACAAAAGCAGATGTAAAAGTAACCGATGTTGCATTAAAAACAATCATTAGAAGATATACGCGTGAAGCGGGAGTCCGTGAACTCGAACGTCAGATTGCATCAATCTGTCGAAAAGTTGCACGCGAGATTGTGGAGAAGAGATATGAAACAATCTCAATCGGTCTTTCAGATGTTGAAAAATATCTCGGACCGTTTAAGTATTCGAATTCGATGATTGAAGAGAAAGACACCGTAGGTATAAGTACGGGCCTTGCATGGACACAGGTAGGAGGCGAGATACTCTTTATCGAAGTCGCAACCATGCCAGGTAAGGGTGGATTAACCCTTACAGGTCACCTTGGTGATGTCATGAAAGAATCATGTCAAGCTGCACTTTCATATATCCGTGCACGCTGGGAAACATTCGGATTAAGCCGTGACTTTTTCAATACCATTGATATTCATGTACACGTTCCAGAAGGTGCTGTACCAAAAGATGGACCATCAGCAGGGCTCGCAATAGCAACTGCGATGATCTCGGCACTCACTAATATCCCGGTACGTCGTGATGTCGCCATGACTGGTGAAATCACACTCCGCGGACGTGCACTCGAAATCGGTGGACTGAAAGAAAAGGTTATCGCAGCACACCGTGCACAGATTAAAACAGTTCTCATTCCAAAAGAGAACAAAAAAGATCTGGCCGATATTCCGAATAGTGTATTGAAAGGACTGAACTTTATTCCTGTATCCCATTTGGATGATGTCTTAAAAGAAGCCCTCGCATTTCCGAATAAGAAAGTAAAATTTCCTCCAGTCAGTATGGACGAGGTAGCAAAGGCAGAACCAGTGACAAGTAAGTTGAATTAACCAGTCGCAAAAGGACCTGCGTATCCTGAAAAGGTGCGCAGGTTTTTTGTGATCTATTCCTTATGCGAATATCTGCAGGAGTTTGTGGCGGATCGAGTAGGCGATATTGTATATATTGTAAAGCTGAGGCTTAATGATGAGGTCGTAACTGCCTATCTTATTCACAAATGTAGTTCCGTACCCTTCTTTGAAACGGGTAAAGCCAGCCCATGGATCAGTATCGTCGAAATCGGGAGCCATCGAACCCCACATATCAAACTCGGTTGCCCCCAGCTTCTTTCCTAATCGTATTGCTTCCCACATAAGTAAATTAGCAGCCATTACATTGCGATGGAGCTCTGAAGTGCCGCCATACGGATAATAAAATTTCCCGTTCTGATAAAAGAGTTCATAGGCAGCAAGTGGCTCGTTTTCATAATATGCGATCAGGATATGATCGATGCCATCTTTCATATTCCTCCAGATTGTTTCGTGATATTCTCTGTTATGTCCGTAGTATTTCTGTCTTTTAGTAGTTTCAAAATATAGTTTAGAAAATACTTCAAATCCGTGTTCCGTATTATCTTCAACTATCGTCACTCCTTTTTTCTGTGCCAGTTTAATGTTATATCTTGTTTTCGGTTTCATTTTTTTAAGAAGATCTTCTTCGGTGGGAGTAAGGTCAAGCACTTGAGTCCACTCAGGAAACAAAGGTTTAGGCGATAAAACAACACTTCCGTTATTAACACTCATCGGAAACTGTTCACTGTCTTTAGGAGCGTCTGGTTCAAATTTTACAAAAACGATATTATGCTCACGGGCATAGTCATATATAAAGTCCAGTACAGGAAGAGAAGGAATATCAGAGCGGGGGATATATCCGATTTTGTACGGAGTTTTCGGGATCGGATGGATTGTCATCTGAAACACGTGCTTCAGTTCGGTATCAAATTCACCGGCACGAAGCACTTGCAATCCCATTTGCTTGCGGGCCTCACCCCATTGCCATGTCTGCATCGGGTGATTTGCTGCTTTATTGTATTCCTGTTTATCAAATGTATCGGCGATCAGGAGCGTTCTCATGAGTATATTATAACTGATTATAAGGTAGGTGCAAGAATGTAGTTCCGAGGTGCCTATGCACCTCGGAACTATGATGTGCTAAGGAACAAAAAGGCCAAATACACCGATCACGAAGCCCGCGATCAAAAAAGCATACGCAAAACCCGTCATGTCACCGGCTAATAGCAGCGCTATACTAGCGAGTATTAAAATCTCGCCCAGCTTGGTAGTAAGCTCTCCATTCGTTCGGTTCATTTACTTCGTCCTTTGCTAAAGTGCCTGTCGGCACTTTTCGAGTACTTCTATCAGTATACAATATTATAGGCCTAAATTCAACGGATATCAGTCAAGTAAAATTTTCGTTTGCGATCAAGATAGCAAGCAAATACTTCATAAATACGGGGGAACAAAACCCGGAACACTCCCCGTTTAAAACGACGGCCAGAACTTATGACATTCAAGCTGCGTAAAAATTTTATTTTGCCCAGTTTATTTATTTTAAATCCAATGTCAATATCCTCAAGAGCATTGAGATCAGTACGGAAACCACCTGTTTTTACATACACATCCTTCCAGACGGCAAAATTATAGCCGCTCAGCCACTGGTGTCCAAAAAAAATGCTATGAAGATCCATAAGAAAGGGTGAAAACGCATTCAGGAGAAAATTGTTAAACCGCGAGCAGTCATTAATGATATGCGAACCAGTTACTGCCACATATACCCCTTCTTTTTCTTCCATATAAGATGCGAGTGTTTCTATCCAGTGTGGAGGCACAATAGCATCGGCATCGGTAGACAAAATAATATCACCTGTTGCATGAGCAAATCCTGTATTGCGTGCGACGCCGCGGCCCTTCTGTTCCTCTTTTATTACTTTTAAGTTAAGTTTATTCTCGTAAGATTTCACCAGATTATAGGTGTTATCTGTAGAATTGTTATCGACTATTATTACCTCAAATTTATGCTTTGTTTTTTGCAATACAAATGAATCAAGGCACATATCGATAACCGTATCTTCGTTATATGCCGGAATCACGACAGATACAAACACATGTTTCATAGGCATTTTAAATCATAATATTGATTGTTGTAACGCTTTTAAGGTTTCAGCAGCGCAGTTTTTCCACGAGAACTGTGAAATCCGCTGCTTGCCCTCAGCAATGAGAGATTCACGCAAGTCAGGATCAGTTATGATCATTTCCATTTTTTCAGCTAACTCGGTGGTATTATCGGGGTCAAAATACAGACACGCATCACCACCAATTTCCGGAAGACTTGATGAGGTAGAGGATATAACAGGACATCCGTGCGACATCGCCTCTAAAATAGGTATGCCAAAGCCTTCGTATCGTGAGGGCATAATGAATGACTTCGCATGTGTATACAGCGTATTTACTGCACTGTCAGGAATAAAACCAGTGAATATAACCTGGTCCCGCAGGTCCAGATCACTCCTCAGTTCAAATACATCCTGATACATCCATCCTTTTTTACCGGCAATTACAAGTTTATATTCCGGATGTTTTGCTGAAAAGGTTTTGAAAGCATGCATTAACGTCAGAATATTTTTTCTTGGTTGGAGGGTGCCAACGTACAGAAAATAAAGATCAGCTTCGATCGTTGAATCTATATCGGCAAGAGATACGTGCTGGTTTTCTCTAACTTCTTTTTCATAGCCGTTGTAAATTACGTCTACCATTTCATCTGACAAATTAAAATGCCTGATGATATCTTTTTTAGTTGTTTTTGATACGGCAATTATCTTCTTTGCTTTGGATACAGCATATGCCGTCCAGTGACGAAGTTTATACAGATCTTTTTTCAGAAATTCATCGGGATAGTAGTAATAGGCAAGATCGTGAATAGTAACCACTACTGGTATGGGGCACATACGCGGTATATAGTGTGCGGGTGCAAAAAAAACATCAGGTTTTCTGTGAGTATATAAATGGAGCGGGAGAAAAATCTGCGACCAGGCAGCAACTCCTTTCACATGCTGATAGGTAAAATAGTCATTTTCGGGAGGCATGTGTGGAAGTGGTGCATGCCTGAGATACAAGATAAATTTTGTTTTTTCAGATGCATGAGACGCGAAATAGGTTAGCAGATTATACGTGTATACTGACACGCCAACACGATTGTCAACATTTGCTTCGTTACCATCGACTCCAATTACCATAGTTACTTTCTTAATGACTCCATCATTACTTTATAATAGTTTTTCCACGTGAATTGAGCTGCTTTTACTTTTCCTTTATCTGCAATCGATCTGCGCAGACTATCATCTGTTAACACTGTCTGAATGGTGGATGCAATCTGTGAAGTTTCCAGTGGATTGAAAAAGGGTGTAATATCCTTGCCAAGCTCTATCAGTGAACTGGTATGTGACATTATCACAGGACATCCCAGAAGCATTGCTTCAACTGCAGGATACCCAAAACCTTCGTACAGAGAAGGAAAGACAAAGAGTTGTGCAAGTGTATACAAAGCGGCAAGTTCTGTATCAGAAACGTATCCTAAAAATGTAACATGCTTGTGCAAGCGTTCGAGATCTTCCCAACCTTCAGGCCCCGCAATAATGAGCTCAGTATCGGGAAGGTTAAGAGATGTAAACGCGTCAATAAGTCTTTTCAAATTTTTACGAGGCTCTATTTTACCCACAGCCAATATGAAAGGCTTATGTAACTGAAATTTAAACTGTGTCCGTGTTATTTCTTCTATAGTTGGTTTTGTTATGGTCACACCAGGATAGTTAAGAACAATTCTTTTTTCATCTATATCAAGAAGATCTATGAGGTCATTTTTTGTAGAAAGTGAATCTACAAAAATGACATCAGATTCTCTTTTTACCAGTTTTAAACGTCTTTTCTGAACTTCTTTGATAGAAGAAGCGACTGTGTCTGGCATCTTGAGATACACCAGATCATGAACAATGGTTGCCTTCTGTGCTTTTGCAGGAGGCTCCGTCCAATCTGAGCTGATAAACCAATCCAGATTGCCCAAGAATCGCTCTATTCCAATAAGATGCAATCGGTTCCACATAATATCCAATGCAGTCGGAGGAAATTTTGCAGTTCGAAGATCAAAGTTCTTTTCTTTTAGTTCTACATAAAGTGACGGATCAATTTCACGGCGAAGTGACGAAAAGAAAAATGACCATTTATCTTTTTCATTATGCTCAATGATAGAACGGGTTAAGCCCGTAGTAAAGCGGGCGACGCCTGTACCCTTGTAAGCAGATTGTGATATATCAATGCCTATGTTCATTATTTTTCCTAATTGACCGGTAAACTACTTCTAATTTCTTAGCTATTGCACTCCAGCTATATGAATCTTTTACCAGTTTGTACGATTTTTTCTGCATATTATCTACTAGCTTCTTGTCATTTAATGCTATAGTTATCTCTTCTATAAACTCATCGACTGTGTTCGCAACAAGCACATGTTTTCGATGTTCTACGGCCAGTCCCTCGACTCCTACCTGTGTAGATATAATAGGCAAGCCTGCAGCCATGGCAGCTAATATCTTAAGTCTCGTTCCACCAGGTCCATAGATCGGAGCGATAAAGAGTGTTGAATCATAATACAGTTTTTTCACTAGCTTTTCATCTTCCTGTCCGATGGTGATTATTTCCAGATTCTCATCTGGTTGAGATGTAAGTTTATCCTTTGCATTCTGTCCGGCAATAATGATTTTAATTTTCGGAAATCTTTTTTTGAGTTCAGGCAGTAACGAGTTAATGATAAAGTTTGCGGCCTCGACGTTCTGCAGCCAGAAGAAATTACCCATAAAAAGTAATTTGGGCTGAGTGAGATCCTTTTCTACGATTCTGTCAACAAACATCTCATCACCTGCACCGTTTGGAATCACGACAGGACTGATTGATGGAGTAAGTGTTTGTATCATCTGTTTATCAAATTCTGATACCGTACCTACGACCGTTGCTTTCTTCCAGTAAAACGTTTCCCAGTATTTTAGTTTAATTATGTCTGAGTATAGGAAGGGTCGGGCGATAACGGGGAGTTTGTTTACAAAATGCTGGTACACCTTATATTCAATAGTCTGTTCCACGAGCAAGATCGGTATATCTGTTTTACCTATATGTGGCATGATATAAAAAGTTTCGGCATGAATCACATCAAATGTCTGAGTCTTAAGCAGATTTTGTATGAGCTTATGCGCTTCCTCTGAAAAGTTTCTGACAATTAATAAAGGATTAGGAGTCAGTATGGCTTGTGCGATGATATTAACCTGCCATGGTTTTTCTGCGCGCTTACACACATATATATGTTCGCAGTACGATTCAAGTTGTGAGGCATACTGTTTTTCTTTGGCATTTTTATAAAGAGAGATGAGCGTAATCTGGTGATTCTTGCTTAAATATTTGAGCAGATTGAGCGTCCTGATCTGACCACCTGATGCTGGCGGGTATGGAAGGTAAGGAGTCAACATCAATATCTTCATATTACAGCTTGAACATCGCGAACTTGTCATTTTCAAAAACAGCTCTATACGAACCTTCTGCTTTTGTCTGGTCTATGAGTTCGCGGTTCATCGTCACGATATAGCTATATCCAAGTGATTTTAGTGTTGCCCAATCTTTATAGATCGCGGGTGCACCTTTACGATCTGCGAGATATAACAATGTGGTGTCACCCAGTCTATCAGTTACGATTTTATCTTTTGGTGATGTTATCGTTTTTATGACATTTGCAATAGGTGGGAGATCATCGGGTGTGTGATAATAATCCTGCACTCTATAGAATGAGAAAAAGAATGATAGAGCATAGATACCAAGTACTAACGTCCATGTTACTATTGGATGCAAAAATAATTTAGTATGTTCGAGAATATATGCCGTTCCCAGACCTACCATCAGAGCGATGCCCGGGAGCAAGATGGTCTGGTAGTATTCATGCTGCACGTTTCCACCTTCAAATACGAATAGATAGATCATGCCACAGAGGAAAATAAAATGAATAAGATATCGTTGTGGCTTTGCAATGATGCCAAGAATAAAAAACACAGTCAAGTAACCTCCTAAGATAATTTCATTAATGCGTTCATAGAAGATCCATCGGAAGAATGCAGGTCGTAAAAAGATTACTTTTAATCCCTGATATGTGTTAACACTTGTGATGAGCCAATCACTCGGAGGAATACCTTCGGGATGAAACGATATAAAATATCTCCAGGCAGCAAAAGGGAGTAGTGCAATAGCAGCATAGACATAATACTCAATCTTTTTTAATGCATTTAATTCATATGCTCTAAATACGATGTAGGCTATCGCAAGTCCATAAAAGCCTGCAGTTGGTTTTATAAGAATCGAAAGTGAATATGCTAAAGCTGAAAAAAACAATAATGTGAAATATCCCGCTGATATTTTTTTATGTACTGCCAGATAAACGAGAAGGAGAGATAGCATTGCAAAGGCAACAGCAGTAGTTTCGGGCAATACGACACGTGAAAAAAATACGAAATCAGGAAACACGGCATATACGAGTGATGCGATAATGGCAGCTATTCTGCCTGCTTCATAATACGTAAGCGCATAAATAACACCAACGATGATCAATGAAAATAATGCAGTAACGATGCGACCAATGACCTCAATCGGTACATTCGTGACAACACTCCCAATATAGCCAACGATAGCATTATATACCGGAAATTCAACATAACGGAGTCCTTCTGGATTCTCATGACCTGTCTGAAGTTCAGAAAGATCATCATATTGAGGTTTTAATAAATTAACGCCGTTACGTACATAATTACGTGCAACTGCGGCAGTATCTACCTGTCTCCATGAATGAAGATCGGCGAGTGGTGTGTTGTACTTATAGAGTC
>CAYXCP010000007.1:6006-18326 GCA_964463455.1 uncultured Gammaproteobacteria bacterium | reverse complement strand
ATCAAAAAAACATTCTCCATAATCTTTTACACTTTCATTTTGACTTGTTCCTGATTCAAATAATATCACACTGTCAAGCCTGCTACTATTTCCTGCTGAATCAAGTGTTAACAAAGAATAAAGATACAGATATCCATAAATTGTATTGGGTAGAGATTGATTTATATCTGAAACAATTACACTTGGAACTGGTTTATTAATCATGTCCATGTAATATGTAGTTCCACCAAGAAACAATTTGAATATTCCATTTGAAGAAAATATTACCGCATCGGTGTCGTGAGGTACAATTGTGGTTATGCCTGTAGGCCTAATAAATCCGACTGTAGTAACACTAGATAAAGATCTTAAATTTTTATCTGAAACATATACTGAATTACCAAATACTAATATCACCTTTCCAGATTCAACATGATCATAAAATCCGTTCATTTCACCGAGAAAAACGACACCGGATCCTGTTGTAGATAGATTTATAACAGTCCCTGATATGGCATTCGCATATGTAGTTGAAAATGATATTTTATTTACATCTCTTCTTATAATAAAATATTCTACATTTTCTGCTAATGGTGCTGGTAGATTATCACCAATTATCCATATAGAATCACCAGTTTGTAGATTATGGACGCCTTCAACAGTAACTATATCATTAACCGTATCAACTGCTATTATCGAAAAACCTATTTTTAGTGATGAATATGGTCTTGATCCATTTCTTACTTCGTAATACTCACCACGATCTATAACATTCTTATTAAGAGCAGAAAACCCATCAGGCAATTCAGATGCAGGCTCACCGGAAAGCATTCCAGTAAAGGTTGTCATGAACTTTCTAAGTTTATTATCTGATACTCTTGGATATCCAGGATCTCTGCTTCTCATAAATATCCTCTGTGACCTAGTTCGTTACTGTATTCTTGCATTTCCTCTTGAATAGGTGTTTTGCCCCACCCACCGAAATAACCCTTATTCAGACTGTTCCTTATTTTTTTAGCAACCTTTTCAAAAATGGCTTCATCAAAATTACTTTTACCGTATTCATCTGAAGTTATCATTGATATAACCGCTTCTCTAAGAAGATAATGAACTTCGTCAGGAAGTGTCAAAGGGACATCCATACTGGTAAGTTCTACCGGTTTTATATGATATAAATGGTAATACTGGTTAGTAGTTGTTCCCGGATCCTCTTGGAAATAGATTTTACCAACAGGTTCCTGTGGTGTTTGATACCTTGTTTCTGCTGAAAGGAGATAGAAACCTTTATTACGAAAATAATATTCTCTCCTTGGTCCAACAGGTTTTTGTCGATTAAATACTTTTGGAGTAGAAGCTGTAAATATGGCGCTTGTTACACGACAATCAGCGGGGGCATCGTATTCATATACCCCCTGCTTAGTATTAATAAAAGGAGGCATACCCGTTGAAGTGAGTCTTGTTGTTTGCAAACAATTCTGAGAGTATACAATATTCTGTACCTCATTAAGTATCTGCAAAATCATTTCAGGCGTTTCTTTCGAGCACCTGCGATAAATCATATCAACGTTGTATTCCGTACTTTGCATAATTAACTGTCCAGTGCTTCCCCGGTATCGACTTCACCTTCTGAATTTTCATTCTCTGGTTGATCTTCGTTATCGTAAGTTTCATTTGTAGTTATTGACCCAACACCACCGGCCTGCTTATTCATGACCATCTCAACAAGATCACCTTTTTTGTGCTCAGTTCCATATTCAATACCAAGCTCTTTACAGTGCTTCCGAAGTGTTGCAATAGTCTGACCAATAAGATAATTCTTACCATACCCTGTAAGAGCCGATCCTGCGTTAACAAGTGCTTTTTCTTTATCTGCAAGTTCTTTTTCTTTTTGAGCAATAAGAGCTTCTTTCTTTGCAAGCTCAATCTCTTTGACAGAAAGGATTCTCTGCTTCTCCTGAATGATGTTATTATCAACAGGAACTTCAAATTTTACATTACTCTTTACATCAACATCTGATTTATGCATCAGCATAACACGATTATCGTTGAAAGTCTTTGCTTCTTTTGACATACCTGCAATGCGCTTTTCGTACAAAATCTTAACCTGAGCTTCAATGTCCGGATCCACAATAAACCATAATTTGTCTCCATAATGTGAAACAAGTTTCTGGATATTGTACTGAGTTAATGGCAATTCTCCCCAATACGCTCCTACACCACCATCCGGTTTCTGCCAGGTAATCGATCCGTTTCTACGATAAGTTATCTTAAAATCACCAGTAGATTGATTTTTATCGATAACAGCATCTTCGAATCCACGAGTTTTCGCATACTCTGAATTTTTGTGAAGAATGTTTGAATTCCACTTCAATTTAATAATACGAAATGGATTTCCATACGAATCAACAGAACCAATAGCCTGTTGTTTCCAGTACGATGCTGGAAGCTTTGTGCTTACTTTCAATTTTACGATTATCATGTTACTTTTTCCTTTGTCTTAATGACTTCATTTTAAAATAAATACCGGGGAATTACCCCCGGCTTATATTATGCTGCCTGTGTATAGTAATAAGTTTCAGGAGGTGCAGCGAAAGGAAGAACGATACTTCCATTCTGCTGTACTGTACCATCATCATCACTATCAATACCAGCAGTAGAATCGAAAATCACCTGCTTAATACCAACTGAGCAGAAAATACCTGAGCCAAAATACTTATCGTATTGCTCGTATTCCCACTCCCAATGGAAGCCCTCGGGCATCCATTCACAAAGAGCAGCCTGACCGATAAGGAATCCGATCTGACGTGCTGCAGCGGTTTTGTCGCGAGGATCTGAGCTACCATCATCAGCATTACCCATACCACGATACTGCGCTGTGCAAGTATAGTCAATACCGGAATCTGATGTATAGTTATATCCTGCAATACCCTGTGAGGCAGAACCACCAAGAGTAAGGGTAGGATAACGAGCATCAACAACAAAACGTAAGCCTCTCCACTGTCCAATAAAACCAGGATATTTAGCGATAACATCCCCGGACATATTAGAAGCGTCTCTCCAAAGAGCACCAGGGTTACCATTCTGAATGGTGTGCATTAACCAAGAAGCCTGTGGAGAAGGATGCACCACGATATAACCGTCTGAACCGTCTTCAAACTCAATCGGAGTAATAAGAGCCTCATCACGTGCCCAACGTTCAAGCTGTGTGAAGTAGTTAAGCGATGCGCAAGCATTTACTCCTGTACCTGAAGCATGAAGAGTAGCAACAATACGGTCGGTCCAGTCAAGTTTGTTTCGACAATATGCTGGCTGCTGTGAAAACGAACGATTTGGAAAGAACCAGTTCGGTGAAAATCCTGCTGCGTTAAAGTGTGGAGCGTCCTCAAGGTTTTCACTCTGAAGTTCAAGAAGAGCCTGTCTCCGCATTTTCCCAAAGTACTGTTTGAAATACTTTGCAAGTCCCTGAGCACGATACTCAAAGATTTTGTATGGAGCCTTATCGCGTGCATATACACCGTATGCCTGGTTGGTTGTTGCATGGCTCAAGTCGGTATACTCCATCTTAAACCATTTTGTCTGAAATTCCTCTTCGTTCAATCTTTGGTCACCATTTGAACCAATTGTCGGAGGCGCAGATAGTTCTTTAATCATCGGAACTTTACAGGTCCGGCCCTGATCAATCTCTGCAGATAGTTTCAGATAGATACTATTCGGTAGTGCCCGTGGTTCGTCTGATCCCGGATTAATATATTCACTTGAAAGTGAATCGAAAATGTCGTTTGGCAGATATTCTCTGCGTACATCGGTTAGATAGGTCTCAATAATGAGTTCCTGGTCCAACGTTTGAGGATGCTGAATCATACTTACCTCCAGTGCGGAGTACTGTTAAAAAGCTCTTTTCTTAGCCTTAACATTTCCTGAAACTTCTCAGTTTTTTCAAATGTATCTTTTGCTCCACCTTTTGTGGACAAAGCTACGTTATACTCTGTAAGTAGTGTCTTATACCTAATCTTCTTTTCTTCTGTTGAAAGAGCAGAAGAAGGAGGAGGATCACCAACTACAGACTGAGAAGCCGGAATAGCAGCGACTCCACTGTTGTTTTGTGCGTTTTTACGTTGAATGGCTGCTAATTCTTCTTCCGGTGTTAGAGCAGCCGGTATAATCACCGGTTTATATGGAGAATTATCACCTAATTTTCCTGCATCAAAGAGAGCTCCCTCGATAGTTTTATATCTTGGTACAGCTTTCCCTGTTGAAAAATCGTAAGCAAGGTCCACGGCCTCTTTTATAAGTTCGTATTTTTGCTTATCTGCAGGAGGTACTTTCGCAAGAAATTCGTTTGCTCTCGCTACTCTTACAGGATCTGTACTGCCAAGAGCGATGTAAGCGTCAGAAATTTCCTTAGCAGAATTAACCATCTTTAGGTTAAATTTCTCCTGAAATTTAGGAATTGCATTGTTAAACAGTTCGTTAAAACCATCATCATCAATAACGACAGGTGCTGCTTCTTTGAATTTTGTTTCAACAACAGCAGTAACCTCTTCCTTGTTTTTACGAGCATTGAACTCGACAAGTTTCTCAGTATATGCTTCGAAAGCATCTTCATACTCAAGAAGTTTTTTCTGATAGTTCTCATCAAGAATCCCATCCTCGAACTGATCTGGTCTTGGTCGAGCTGGTTTTTGTGGTTTCTGAGATTCCAGCGATGGCTCTGAAGCGTTTATTTTCTTCATAAGTTCTTCACGTTCTTCTCTCAACCGTTTTAACTCCTGGCCTGTTTTGCCTCCCTTTGCGTTCAATCCATCGATAGTAGCAGACAAACTAGCAACCTGTTTGAGAAGGCTTTTGTGCGCCTCGACAATTTCAGTCGGTGATTTGTAGCCAAGTTCAGCCCAAGGATCTGTAGAAGGCGAACCTCCTGCAACTTGCGCTGGAATCTGAGCAGCTGTTCCCCCTTGATTGCCCTTATCCGGTTCATTACCGACAGGTGCTACAGGAATGGTAGCTGTTCCACCTTGAATGTCAGCAGCCCGCTCCTCCGGAGTTTTAGCAGCGAATTGAAAGAACTCCATTCTATCCGCTTGAGGGATATTTAGTTGTCCCTTCTGCATCGCTTGGATGAGCTGGTCTTTTGTCATGTCTTTAATTTGTTCTTTGACTTCTTTTGTCAGCATAATAATTTTAACCTTTCGTAATCCAGAACGTATCTTGGATTAATGAATTGTTGGCATTCCTTTCGGAGATTCTTTACTTCCTTCAACTTTTCCAGCAGTTTTCATCCTGCCGTGTTTTGTAGCGCCCGATGTCTGTTTCCCGCCTGAAGGAGATCCGGGAAACTTCGGGATGTCTGAACTGCATTTTCCACAACAATCTTTCATTGTTCAACTCCTTGTTGATTTTGTAACATTATATCTTGTGGCGTACCTTGCATTGCTTCTTCTTCTGAAAATTCACCTGGCTCTGCATTTACTCCGGGATCAGTTTGATCCTGTGCTCCTGGAGGCTGCAAACCGAACTGTTGCATTTGAGCCTGTAATTGAGTTAACCGCATTGTCACATTCATAGCTTCTTCAGTTATAAGCATCTGGAGCCCTTTATTTACCTCTTCTTTTTTATCTTCGGGCATATCCTGTGTATCAAAAATACCCTGTACAAAGATAAGCTTTATTAATCGGTCTTTGGGATCGGTTAATAACTGAAGAACCTCAGAATATTGTGAGCGTAATTCCGTTCTTACATTCAATCCAGATGTAGAAGGAATAAGAATAACCTTCATTTCTGGCATTTTTGTAATGTCATTTATAATAACCCTGCGTCCCATTGGATCAACTGCAGGAGTATTTATTTCAAGAGCTTCATCTTTCTTCCCATTTTTAGAAAACGATCTCGGATATCCGGAATACGTAATCTTTGCCTGCAGCATATATGCGGCAGCTTTCTCTTTTTTGTGCCGCTCATAAATCTTCATCCCATATTTTTGACCAATAAGACCAACCTGAACCTTTGATTGATACAATTTTCCTGATTCTGTAGTACTTTCAGAACGAGAATCCATTGCAGCTGGCATAGCCGATAACCAATCTGCAAGGTCAAGTGATTTATTTGTCTGATTGAACATGTCTGCAGTGGGCTGTACACCCCTTAATTCAATCATTCCACCATGAGCACCAAGCTCCTGAGTAGTACCCTCTGCAACCCATATTCTTGCAGCAGGATCATTCCATCCTGATTCTATCTCTCTCTTTTTCTGAAGATCTCCACCGGTTAACGCTTCATCAAGAATAAAAGCACCCTTTGCAGTGCGTTTCTGGATATCCTGTATATTCATCTGTCCCTGGTTAAAATCAACCTGAACATCATGAAGATCATCAACTACACCACGGAATTGACCATAAAAGTTATTTCCAACCGGGTAAATATTACAGTTATTTGTCTGAATCCTATCTTTCCCGGCAGCGAGAAACATCTCATTATTTAATGATGGACAGATCACTTCTATCCTTTTAATGTTTTTCTTCTGCTTAACCTTTGTATACTGGCCTTCCTGAATACCATTTTCCTGCATGTATAACTGTTTTGCTTCTCGATCCTCTTTGCTGTCAGGATCAAAACCGGTTTCCGGAAATAAGCATTTATTTACAAGGTCATATTCCCACATTCTTTCAACTTTTTCAATGCTGTGGAATGTAATAACTCTGTGCCGATCTCCCCATTTTTCCTCTGTATTACGGTATCTCTGTACTCCTGCATGATACTCACCAAAATCAATACCAGAAATTTCTTCCCGGTATCTCCATTCCTTCAACTCGTCTGCCATTTTCGGGAAAAGAGCTATTATTTCTTTTACAGTGTACAGTCCCCACTCGAAATAATTCTGAATATCCCATGCGTTTGGTGTCTTCCAACCGGGATCGAGATATATGTGTGTTGGAGGAAGAGCTTCAAACGCAATATTTCCGAATGTTGAATCGTATCTATCGGAAATAAACATTCGCTCATATCCAACCATGACGTGCATATCTCTCAATGCTATAAGCTCAGACGATTCCCAATCGCAGTTTGATTTGTCAGAATATGACATATCCTGAAGATTCATGCTCCAAGGAGACATTTTTCCGGATACTGTCATGTACTTTATATCAAATCCGTTGGCAATATAACTACCAATCTGAGATTCGATTTTCTTTGCAATAATAGGATACTGGTGTGGTCTTCTTCCCTGCACTCTTAATTTTTCAACAACGTATGCCGGCCAATGCCCAAAATTTGTACCCCAATACATTCTTTGGTTACGTATAATTCTCTCAATCTCGTTACGATAATAATCTTCGTACTTGTTGAACATATTCATTAGCCAGCGGTTTCTTACCCACTTGCTTTCTTCATACGGAAGAGTATTTCTTTCGAGCTTCTTATAATCCATTAAAGCTTTGCCTTTAATCCAGATGCTATAGATTTTATGTTTTCTGCAAATGATTCAACAGATGTAAATTCCTGCGTTTCTGCACCGCTCTTTGATATTGAGAACGTAACTGTTTCTCTTCCATCCAGCATTTTCTTAGAAACACACACATTTAAATATGATGTACCAGATTCTTTTTCATACTGCTGAGGAGATGAAAGCTTTTTCATCATCCTTGCCTTTGCTGAACTTTTTGGCATACCAAAGTTTTCGTACATTTTTAACTCGCCTGTTCAAAAATTATAGCGTCATCAAATTTTAATTCATTCGACAGCATTTCCGGCTCTTTGATTACTTCAAAAATGAGCTTCCCGTTTTTGTCTTTTTTAATCTGAGACCACTTCTGGTCAGGAGGACACTGAGGACAACGGAAAATAGGTCCACCTTCTTCATCAATAGGCAGCATACTTACCTGTAAATCAGTCATTACTCCAAGTATTCTACCACAACGTCCGTTCTTCTTGTCCTTAAAACGGTTTTGACATCGTACTGTTACCATTTTGACCCCAAAAAAAAAAGACACTTCATGCATTTCTTTGGCCAGTTTTGCTTATTCAGACCAAATAAACGACATGAAATGTCTTCTATGTTTATATGCTTTTGCTACACATCCTGTAAGCTTCCTGTCATCCATGACTTTTAAAGCATTATACTGTAATAATAATTAAAAACATTCTTATTTGCAAGTTTTTAACAGAATATCCCAATTCTTTTTGCTTTGTGAGAGCTGATCTTCGATATATTTCCTATCATTCCACTGTTTCATGCTATCAACATGAACCTGATACATGCTTGATGCACCCCTTTGATAAACAGATTGCATCTTTTCAGTATCAACAGAATGATTGCTGTCAACGTTATATTTCTGCACTTTAAACGGCCAATATGGATACATATAATCAAGCATTGTTCCTGCATAAACCGGGACACGAATTTTGTGCATCTGATTTATTCCGGGCCATTCTGCCATCATGAACTGCTCAACGCACTTCTTTGGAACACCACGGAAGAAATATCCACTCTTCGGAATACCAATCCCTTCAACTTCATGCCTTTGATCGTGGCAATAGTACATTATTCCATCGTGCTCATACCAGAACGATAGGCAGATGTGAGGGTACCCATTTTCCGAACCAAAAGAGCAATACAAAGCCTTTCCACTATCAATGTCAGAGACAATAGCCTTAGACATACCATATCTACCAGGTGACCCTTTGAATGCTTTCTGAACCTTAGTATAGTCCTCACCATAAAAAGTGCAAAGATCGAAATCACCGTCTGGAATAATACCATTATTTTTAACAATTCCGAATAGACCCCCAAATGATAACCAATATGGAACATTAGAATAATTAAATACCTGATTAATTACTCGAATAGAGTTCTCAAGTTTTGCGCTTGGTTTTAGTTCTGACATTGCTAAACCTTTGGTGATAGTTGTTTTTAAAGACAGAATTTTCCATTGTTCGTATTAGAGTATGAATCATTCCTACCCTTGTTCTTTCTGGAAGATTGTAGAATATTTCATCATACATAAATTCCATTACCTCGTGAAATGCCGCTTTTCTCAGATCGTAATCTGTAATTTCTTTACCATACCAATCAGTAGAAAGTCTCAACAAAACTTGTCGCTGTTCGTTATCTACACGAGTAACACACTGAGCAAGAGTGAATTCTCCTTTATCAAATTTATAATGCTGATACACTATCTCATGGTGAATTAAGCCGAAATAATCAATCCAGTAAGTACTCTCTGAACAGAATATTTTGAAGTGCTCTTTTGTCGTTAAATTTTTATCCACAACATATCCCCGTATTTTCTGTTTCCACAAGTATCCAACCGACATTTAAATCCTAGATGCGTAAGAAAATGCGATACCTGAGACTTTAAAGCTTGATTAGCGTATAATTCAATGTTTGAAACTTCTATCCATATTGCTTTTGCAGATCGAAACGTTTTTTCTCCGCCCTTCATAACCATTAACTCTGCACCTTGTACGTCCATGTGAATAAAGTCTAACCGGTATTTATAGTTATCAAGCTTTGTTGTTGTAACTTTTACCTGAGAGAACTTGCACCATGGATGCTCTGAGACATGTCTCTTTGGTCTCAATAGTGAACTACTCTTGTTCCCTGTATCCCATCCATCCACTTTCGGAGCCTGCCCTGATGATTTAAAGAAAGCAGCTTCACCGACCTTATTGCTTAGAGCAACCATATTTATCTCTATTTTAACATTATAGTCATGAAAGTTCTGCATCATATCTGCGCAATTTTCAGGCAATGGCTCGAATGCTACGCCGGTAGAACCTGGGAACAACTGTGAATAAATAATTGAACTTAGACCATCACAGGCTCCTATATCCGCAAATGTTATAGGTCCTTTCCCGAAAATTTCTTTTAACTCTGTTGCTATCTCTGAACCTGCAGCAATAAATTTATCTCGCTGCTCTTTTGTTGTAATCACGTTCAAGTATTCCCTTTATTGATTCAAATGTACCATTATAGTTAAAAAGCATATCACTCATTGCGATAGCGTTATTTCTCATTTCCTCATATCGCTCTTTGTCTTTTATAATAGCTCTTAGATGTTTTATTAAATTATCATTAAGCTCATCCTCTTCGACAAAGATACAGAACTTATCCCAATCTACCTTGTTTTGAAAAGGTATCCAAGGATCATTATAGATATAAACCGGTACAGATCCAAGGTTCATTGCTTCATATAATCGAAAAGAAGTTTTTCCATATCCTCTAGGGCAAAAAGTAAAATAACTTTGTTCTGTTACGGTTTTAAATTCACCTGATAGTCCATATCCAAAGTGAAGATCTTCATAAACTTCATTTGTTGTAAAAGCATCAAGCATTTTTTCTCTTATTGGATGCGTTTTAACATTTCCCATAAAAGAAGCAGTGTATTTTTTAATTCTATCACATCTAATGAGCCGCTGAGAAACCAATGGTATAGGAATAGCGTCATTAGGTTTGCCACCAGCAGAGAAAACAGTGCAATTAGGAAAATCAACAAGTAGACCATCATCGTACTGAACAATGGTGAAATACTTCTGATTCTTTGGGAGTGTACTAACATATTTCTGTAACTGTACCCTCTCTTTTCCATAATCATGCTGTATATGATATGCAGTCCATTTAATCGGACAATAGATCAAGTCTGTTGTTATCGATGCTGCATTCTTCCTGAACCACATCTCTGCTTGATCCTCTAATTGAGGAGAGGTTTGGTGTGGGGGATACGCCACGCGATTTTCTGGCGAGAATCTTTTCGGCACCTGTAAAATCTTTAACACTTTTAAAATCTCCTTTCATCAGCTTACAAATGTTTGCGTACTGATCTTCTCCAGCTTTGCGATTAAGCATGTAAGTACTTTGATCGTGTACGGTATGCTGATACACACATCCACGTACTACTTTGAGCACCATACCATTTTTCATGCAATTATAATTTATCCAGGCACTATCGGCAGAAACCGGTTCATATTCTGACGAAATTGCATCTTTCAATGAGTTTAACCATGTCTCACGGTGGAGCATATAGTTCATAGTATTAACAAGCATATCATACTTTGGATTACCTATAAGCTCTACAGCATCAGTAAATGCAATATGCTTATTGGAAAAACATTCATAGTGCAGTGCCGGAAATCCTACCTCCGGACAATACAGAATATTATTAACCAAAGTATTCATTATTATCGGACCAAGGAATGTAGCGCCTATTAAATTATCAGAATCTATCAATGCTACCCATTCAGACTTGCATTCTGACACCGCTTTATACTTGTTCCTGAAAACAAATAGGCGCTTATCATTCTCTATAATCCGTACTTTTGGATAGATACTCAATGCCTTCCGTAGTTTTTTCACGTCAAAATCATCGCAGGGATCGACAGTAAGAACAAACTCTTTTATAAAATTCATATTATGAATATTCTTAATGGTTTGGTTTACCCATTTTACCCGGTCACCGTGATACGGAATTGCTATTGAAATATCTTTTACTCTCATTTTTTCCAGTAATCCGTCCAATCAATATTCTCAAGTTTCTTTATCCTGAAAAATTCTCCAGGAATTGCTTTCCCATTTGGTATATCAGATAGATTTACCTTTGGATCTCGTATCCATGGCTTAAATGTGTATATCTTTGATGCATCGGATAAGAATGCAGCCCACCAGCAGAATGTTGAATTACTGCAGATAATGCGATCAAAACTCCTTATAAACTCGAAGTCTTCCTCTGCAGTGTTCCCGGTAACGATCTTAACTCCTTTGATGTTTTCAAAGTATTTAAGATACTCTTTGTTTGTTGGATGCGGTTCAACAACGATATAACAGTTACGGTACTTTTCTTTTTTTATAAGCTGTATATACCACAATGGAGAAATGACCCACTTATTACGAATCCAGAAATAATCGGTAAGGCGCAAATGAACAACGATATCTTCAGTGTTTTTCTGAATCGGCTTAAGATCAAACATTTCTTTGATCTTTGCCCTGTATGGATTAAAGTATTTTGAATCCTGAAAATAACCATGAAATTTAATATTACTATTTTGATAATAGCCATGAATTGAACTTAGATCGTTCACAATAACTTCATTATACGATTGTAGTAACAATGGATCAATACCACAATCGTTAGGCTCTTTAGTATTAAGAAATCCCACTGGTGGACAAGTGATCATCTTATACCCATTTTTCTCTGCAAATAGTCGAGCTGCAACATACTGGAAAAGATTGTTACCGTATCTTCCGAAGTAATTAACAGAGACAACCGGTACAGGAACCTTCTTTTCTTCAACTATTGCTTCAGGAGCAAGAGTACATGGAGTATCTATGTTTAACAATTTTTTCTTTGCTG
>CAYXCP010000007.1:0-5996 GCA_964463455.1 uncultured Gammaproteobacteria bacterium | reverse complement strand
ATACGAACAGCGCATTCGGTATTTATTACCTCTACCTTTTGCTTAGTTGCCTTTTTTGCTGTTTTCTTAGCCATTTTTCTTCATCTCCGATTCAATCCAGGTGAATGTGCGCTCCATACCACTTCTCAAAGAAATCTTTGGATACCACCCAAGAATAGTCTCAATAAGTTCATTATCAGACTTCCGAGCGTTTACACCAACAGGACCATCAATATTTTTTATTTCTGCTTCAGATACAGCAATATCAAGGGCCATCTTTGCAAGACCATTTATTGTTATCTCTTCTTCTGATCCGATATTAACCGGTCCCTCGAATGATGGATGATCCATAAGCAAACGAATAGCATCAAGGCAGTCATCGATATAAAGAAATGTCCTTGTTTGCTCTCCAGTACCCCAAACATCCAAGACACCGTTTACAGGTGTTTCAATTGCCTTTCTGATCATAGCAGCAGGAGCCTTCTCTTTACCACCCTTATATGTACCGAATGGTCCGAAAACATTATGAAACCTTGCAATCCTGAACAGTGGAAAACCAAGTTTTCTGTTTGCTGCGAGATACTGGCGCTCTGCAAACAGCTTTTCCCATCCGTACTCGCTATCGGGATTTGCCGGGTAAGCATCACACTCTTTTGTGCTGTCGTTTCCTCCAGAAGCGCAGATAGGATAAACACAGGCAGAAGATGAAAAGAATATTTTCTTTGCAATTAAATGACCAAACTTTGCACAATTATGGTTAATAGCCTGTGAGTTCATCATAACATCATAATCATTCTCACCGGTAAATATGTATCCGGCTCCTCCCATGTCTGCTGCAAGTTGATACATTTCATCAAACAAAAGCTCGTCTTTAGTAGTGCACTGCGCTAAGAATATCCAAAAATAATCACCTCTTAAATCTTCGCAAATAAACTCATCAGCATTAGATTTTTCTCCAGCATGGTTTTTGTCCGACTTATCCACACCAAGAACATAAAAGCCCTCTTCTTTCAACCTTTTCACAAGATTGTATCCTATGAACCCATTACACCCAAGTACAAGCGCCCTTTTCTTTTCCATTTAGTTCCTCATTTGTGATAATGAAATAGATGCTATTTTCTTATATGGTTTCTGAGATCTCAGCCATTTATCCATGTTAATCTGTTCAAAAGGAACAGTTTTGTGATCATTAAGCTCGCTCATATCGTTATAAATATACAATGGATGCTCAATGTGGCGTATTCTTTCTTTGCCGGCCATCTCAAGCATCGGGAACATCAGGGCAAGATCAGAACACACTTGAAGCCACTCACCATCTTTTTTGAAGTCTTCTTTATCGATAAACTTGTATAGTCCATAAAGGAAAGTCTTAAGATGTGATGCTCTCCACGGCATTCTTCGATACTCTTCATTGTTAGGATACATCCCGCGATGAACACGATATGGAGTACCTTTTAGAAATTCTGATTTATTTATATAACTTCCATACGTTAGCCAGCACCCGGTTCTTTCGTATGTTCTAACCACTTCACTGATAGCAGTTTCATTAATAAGAGCATCATCGCCATCAACAACGATGATCAAATCACCGTCTTTGAGCCCGTACAGAGTATTCAGCATATTAATTCCATCATGAATATTCTTCATTGCATGGTGTCTTCCTAATCTGTCCCACCTGTGAACCATAACATTATTAATATACCCATTATCAACAAAGTTTTCCCGGCAATCATCGTTGATCTGAACAACAGCGTTTGGCATATATGTCTGGTTAACAACAGAATCAATTGATTCCCGGTACAGATTCCGATACATTGGGATAACAACGAATACTCTGCCCATTACTCACCAACTTTCTCGAACTTGCCTTCGAATACTTTCTTTGGATTGAGATAAACGTATCCATCAGGCTGTATAACAACATAATCACCAATTGAAGGATAAAACCTAGCTGTCATAGCAGCATCACAATATACCCATTGGTCTTCAAACATGTCACAAGGGTTATTAATCTTTACCCTGCAAGTTCTTCCTGCAACATGATCCGGATATAAATGTTGAATATCTACAATATCAAACCCTTCGACCTGACGTACTTTATACTGGTATTTAGCCACGTTCGTTACTCCTTTGACGAGTGAATTTTTCCATTATACACAACTCTTCATGAGCCTGCTTATCTCTACGCTTAATATCCTGCATTATAGACCGATATTCAGGTGTTTCAATTACATTCATCCATTCCTTAGCTCTTTGAACAGATACACGGATGAATACATCCCGGCGCAGCTTCTGTAGTGTTTCATGTTTGTGTGCCCGAACTGTGCCGAGATGTAGTCCGTGATGTCTACAAATTAAATCTCTCTTAGGAGGAGCAACCGGTAGTCCAGACTCTTTAACGATATTCATAAGCATGAGTTCATCATGGATAGCAACTTCACCAATTTCACAATCAGAAAGCATTTTTAAATACTTTTTTCTAATACCTTTTGTATTTTCCCACCACTCCTGAGTAACAAAATGAAGCCCGGTAAGTCTATCAAACCCTCTTTCTTCCATACCGCGAGGAGTATTTGAATAACATAGGCCTGTTTCGTTTATTTCATTAGTATGAAATTCGAGAATTGAGATAGACTCCCGGACAATCATCATATCTATATCAGTAATATAAACGTATTTATAATCTCTAAAAAGGTCTGGATTTAGAAGGAATCTAATACATGCACCATAATATTTTGGCATTTGAATATCAGAGTTAAAAACGTGCACATCATACTCAGGATAAGCCTTTTTAATAGCAAACTGAAATAGTTCAGAATACACCTTATATCGGCCTACAGCCCAAGTAGTGATGAGCAAATCTTTCATAGGTCAGGATGTTCCCGGCTTGATACAAGAAAAATGTCTTCCTCATTCACAAGGACATATTCAGTCTTGTTACCGTTTTCATCTGTAACAACTTCAGTGAAGCAATTCTCCTTAGAGAAAAGAACTTCATCACCAGTTTTAACAAACTTGTTGTCTTTGCCTGCAACCTCAACACTACCTCTTGCTGGCCTGTTCTTGGCTGCGAACTTATCCGGAATTACTATACCGCCAGCGGTGACAGTCTCTGCACTAACCTGCTTAACCATGTTCCATTTGTAGGGACAAAACATTCTTCCTCCTCTTTCACTTTTTTATCAATATAATCAAAACTTTGTATAGTATCACAGTTCATGCAAACAATGTGTTGATATATTTTTATATCATCTTCAAACTCTACATTATATCCGTTGTGGCTTCCGCATGAACAATTAATCTTTTCACGGTTACCAATAGGATAGAGTACTCTTTCAATAAGGAATCTCTGAAGACCTTTAGATGTTTCTATTGAAAACCTTATTGCCCTAAACTTCCCACTCTTTAAATCATCAAGAAGATTTCTATTATCTTCAAAAGAGTTATTCCTTACTATTGTTACGAATTCTTTCCATTCTTCGTTTGTCATATTATCTATCCTCTGTAATTGTCATGTCCAAGATCATCATCTAACTGGAAAATCTGCATACCTTTTTCTTTAATAACTCCCTTGCCATATATTTTTCCATACTGGCTATCCGGTATACCTGTTTCTTCAACCATCTTTTTCTCGATATACTGCAGGCTACTCTTAGTTTCCTTCTCCAAAAGATCAATAAGCTGATCATTAAACCTGATAACACGCCCAACATTATTGAGAGTACGTAGTTCTTTTGGTGCTTCAGACACAAACCACTGCATGACAGTGTGAATAATTCCGAGATCCATCTCAACAGCGACACCACTATTGCCACCTTTTATAAGAACCTTCTCAAGTTTTACATCGTTAGTTGGCATTTACACGATCCTTAACAGAGTCTGGTTTAGTCTTATTATCCCACTTATACTGTTTACATTTAACATTACAAGTTTCCATTGTTGGCTTACAAGTTTTTTTATCAGAATATAAATTAATACAACTACGTTCACCCCATGACATAACTTACTCCATAGCAAATGTTTTAATTTAAAATAGGATTACCTCTTCTCCAAATCAACTTACCTTTTTCTCTCTTGAATTCATTCATCAAAAGGAAATTACGCCCATCATCGCTTGAGTCATCCCACGAAGTTTCCACCCATTCAATCTTCGGATCTTCCATGGCTTTCATCAGCAAATTACGCATTCTTCCCTGTCTGCGGTAATCCGGTTTTGTTGCCATGTGAACTATCTGAATGAATATTCGTGGCTTCATATCCTTTGGATTAAGAACATTTGGAGTGTAGGCTGGCTTACCGGTCTTTTGATCCATTACCGGGCACATGTGAACATGAAGAGTTGCAACAGGGTTATTATCTACATAATCCTGAAAATAGAAAACCTGGCACAGTTGTCTAACAACCTGGATGCCATTGATTTTATCGACAAAAACCTTACCAGTTCCACGGCATTTTTCACAGTGAATTTTATCAGTTTTGGCTTTGAGAAGATTTACTTTTGTTGTGTAACCACGTCCGTCACACTTTGGGCAGGGTATTTCGTTCATGCCGGTCCTTTCTGACTTTTGGCTAGAATTTATAAATGGCAGCGTACCCATCGTCTCCTCCGGATACTTATCGCTTTTAGCACGCAAGCTATAGGCAGGCTGTTTATTTTCAAAGAACCATCAGATAAAAATCTCTTGGTTGCTCACAATCAAAATCTATCTGATGGCGTAGTCGATATGTTTATAGCAGTAATATAACCTCAAAGAAACAGTTTGTCAACTATGTCATGTAATCATATTCAGATTTTCTTTCCTGATGCTTCAGTTCTCCACTTGATTTCAGTATTTCCCTGACACTTTGCTTACGCTTCGAATATGGTGGAGCAATCTTTATTTCTTCTCGGGCCATCTGTGCACGCAATTGAGATACAAGCATCAATCCGCATCTTGCCAGTTCATTACCATCCGGAATTTTCTTGTTCTCATATCTCATTCCCCGGTATTGTACATCAGACTCTTTGCAGGAACTATGCACAATAAACCTGTTCTCGGCCATCATGTCGTTCATTGTCTGCACCGCTCCGGGCTCATCATAGGTAAGATTAAGATGCAGCTTAAGGCCATACTTCTTGAGCTCTTTAGCAATGGTTCCCTTTCCATAATCCATCATTCGTTCATTACAGAATATTTTCTTGAGAGATGCGAACTCTGGCTTATCATAGCATGGAGCAACAATTTTCTGCTGCATTTCATACGCTATACGTGCGCTAATCGGTTCCGGACTGATGATTTCCCCGTATTGGCGAAGCTTACGAGAGTTAAGACTGTATACGTAAGTGGCTCCGAATATCTGGCCATCTTTGTTTGCAAACAACACACCATATATCTCAACAGCCTTCTTATCTATCTTTTCAAAGGCTTCATGATCAATTGGAAATGTACGGAAGTGACCGGTAGGGCTTGAGACATAGTACTTGAACACTCTATCAGGACCATTAAGAACCTTGAACGCTCCTGATACTGCATCAATAACATCACGCTTTCCATCCGGGAAAGAGCTTGCCCAGGAAAGAAATTGTCTATTCCAGGCTCCTCTTACCAATTTAACACGGCCAAATTCAGCCCAGGCAGACCATGGCTTAGCTCTATCGGTCTTCTGACCTGATACTGGGTCCGGATGAGCATCATATCCCTTGAATGTAGATCGTAGATAGTGCGATGTGAACTTTCCTGCTGATCCCTTCTCCTCTTCCCACCAAATCTCTACATCACGGCCATCCTGACTCGCTGTATTAATCAATGTTAGTTCTGTTTGTCCAGGTGTTTCGCGATGATAGATAACATCAACGATATAAAGTGTATGATCCCATATTCCACACAATGCTCCTGCAGTCCAATCAGGATCGTTCTTATCCTTCTCAGATACCTCTGTTGCTGCAAAATCCCAATAACGGATCATCTTCATTCCTGCAGGTGCAGAGTCAACAACCTCAAACCATTCAGGCTTAAACATATTTCCACCCTCTTGAA
>CAYXCP010000006.1:6429-19072 GCA_964463455.1 uncultured Gammaproteobacteria bacterium | reverse complement strand
ATATTGCTTCATGGTACGCAGAACAAGAATAATAACAATTATGATACTGGCCTTACGTTTGGAGACTATTATCTTCTTGAGGCGATACGGAAGGCGAAATGATACAGTTATCAATATTGCAAACTTTATACGTATTTGTTACACTAGACTTTGATTTATGAACAACAGTTTGAAGGGTAAAGACATTCTTTCACTTTCACAGTTTGATCGATCTTCTGTTGAGCACGTTCTTCATATTGCAAAGCGATTATCCGATGAATTAGCCGAAAAGAGGCAACTGGATTATCTCAAGGGTTACCTCGCAACTCTTATTTTCTTTGAACCTTCTACACGTACTTTCAGCTCCTTTGCGACAGCAGTCAAGAAAATGGGAGGTCAGACTCTTGAACATCAGAATCCTGCACACACATCGTCTGCAGTAAAAGGCGAAACGCTCGAAGATACCATGCGCGTACTGGAAAACTACAGTGATCTTATTATTATGCGTCACCCTGAAATAGGTGCCGCTAAACGTGCAGCAGACTCAGTAGAAATCCCGATTATGAATGCCGGAGATGGAGCAGGGGAGCATCCGACCCAAGCGCTCCTTGATATGTTTACCATTTACCAAACATTTGGTAAATTAGACAATCTCACCGGCTTAATGGCCGGTGATTTGTTATATGGGCGTACGATCCATTCATTACTTAAAGCGTTCGCTCTTTTTGATAACGTCACATTATATCTCCTCGCACCAGACAGACTAAAACTGCCACAGGAAACGAAAGATGAGCTCACAAAAACATCGCTTAAGATTATTGAAATAACAGATGAATCAGAAATTCCATCAGATTGTGACTTCTGGTACTGGACACGTGTTCAGAAAGAACGCTTTGACGATAAGGAAGAGTATGAATCACTCAAAACTAGGTTTACGATAACACCAGAGTTACTAAAGAAAAAAGGGAATAAGGACATGATTATCATGCATCCGTTGCCACGAGTCGGGGAGATTGATCCAGCAATAGATGCAGACCCACGCGCCGTATATCTCACTCGTGAGATTAAAGGTGGTTTGTACG
The DNA here is from genome assembly GCA_964463455.1 of uncultured Gammaproteobacteria bacterium. Taxonomy (GTDB): domain Bacteria; phylum Patescibacteriota; class Microgenomatia; order UBA1406; family GWC2-37-13; genus JBDKFK01. The sequence continues at coordinate 18,011 of CAYXCP010000006.1, read as the reverse complement.
TACGCATGGCACTGCTCGGGCTGGTAATGGGAGTTATTACATAAAATGGTTTCATTGATCCATTGCTTCATTGTTAGAAACAACCTGCCTGCCGGCAGACAGGTGGAGCCATGGAGCCATGAAACAATGAATCAACATATGAAAAAAGGACTGTTAACGCTCAAAGATGGCACAAAATTAGAAGGTATCAGTTTTGGAGCCGAAACTGCTGTCGCAGGTGAAACCGTATTTTCGACCGGCATGGTGGGTTATCCGGAAAGCCTTACTGATCCGTCATATACCGGTCAAATTCTTATCAGCACCTATCCACTTGCAGGGAGTTATGGTGTACCTGATCGGTCATACTGGGAATCAGGCAAAATTCATGCGACAGCTCTTATCGTTTCAACATACATCGACACACCATCGCATTATTCAAGTACGAAAACATTATCTCAGTGGCTCAAAGAACAGAATGTGCCAGCTCTTGAAATAAAAGATACGCGTTATCTTGCACAAAAGATTCGTGATGAAGGGGCACAGCTCGGGACAATTACGTTTGGTGAAGAAATTCCATTTCATGATCCAAACACCGATAATCTTGTAGACCAGGTTTCAGTAAAAGAAGTTCAGACCATAGGTGAAGGATCAAAAACAATTATATTGTTTGACTGTGGAGTAAAAGAAAATACCATCCGTCATTTTGCAAAACGCGGTATCAAAATGGTTCGCGTTCCGTGGAACTATGATCCGTTTGCTGCGGGCCTGAAGTTCGATGGCATTTTCGTTTCAAACGGTCCGGGCGATCCAAAAATGGCTACTACAACTATAGAAACAGTAAAGAAAGCAATAGATAAAAATATTCCTATCTTCGGGATCTGTCTTGGCAATCAGATACTAGCACTTGCCGCTGGAGGAGACACGTACAAACTTAAATTCGGGCATCGAGGCCAAAACCAGCCATGTCGACTTGAAGGCTCGCCACGCTGTTACCTCACAACACAAAATCATGGATTTGCGGTAGGGAAAATTCCTGAAGGGTTCAAACAATGGTTCTCGAATGCGAATGATGGAACCAACGAAGGCATCATTCATGAAAGCTTGCCGTTTATGTCTGTTCAGTTTCATCCGGAATCAGCACCGGGACCAATCGACACTACATGGTTATTTGATTATTTTGTAGAGAGACTTTAATGTAGTTAACGATTATTATATCTTGTCATCCTGGCAAGTTACAGCATGTCCAGGATCTGGATTCTGGATACGTCTGGCAAAGCCAGACTACCAGAATGACAATAAAGAACTTATATGAATAAACCAAATAAAATACTAATATTAGGCTCTGGAGCGCTTAAAATCGGACAGGCAGGAGAGTTTGACTACTCAGGATCACAGGCAATTAAAGCATTCAAGGAAGAGGGGATTAAGACAGTACTTATTAATCCTAATATTGCGACCATTCAAACATCAGAACAGATGGCAGATGAAGTATATTTTCTCCCTGTCACTGATTATTTTGTCGAAGAAGTCATAAAAAAAGAGATGCCCGATTCGATAGCTCTTTCTTTTGGTGGACAAACTGCACTGAACTGCGGCGTAAGTCTCTATAAAAAAGGTATACTCAAAAAATACAATGTAAACGTTCTTGGTACTCCAGTAGAAGCAATCATCCTGACCGAAGATCGTGAACTGTTTGCAAATCACTTACGAAAAATTGGTATATCAACTCCTCAAAGTCATGCAGTAGAAACCCTCGAGGATGCGAAAAAAACGGCACTCGAAATCGGCTACCCGGTCATGGTTCGTGCAGCATTTGCACTCGGAGGACAGAGTTCAGGCGTCGTTTCAAACGAAGAAGAACTAACAGCCTTGGTTACTGAGGCTTTTTCGTTTACTCATCAGGTACTTGTCGAAAAATACTTACATCATTTTAAAGAGATAGAATACGAAGTTGTCCGTGACAGCGCTGACAACTGCATCACGGTCTGTAATATGGAAAATATGGATCCGCTGGGTATTCATACGGGCGAATCAATCGTCGTTGCACCGAGTCAGACACTCACCAATTATGAATATCATTTTCTCCGTGAAAAAGCCGTAGAAATTGTCAGAAGTCTGGGAATAGTAGGGGAATGTAACGTGCAATATGCCCTTAATCCAACTCCTGAACATAACGGCGATGGACAAGTTGTTGATTACTATGTGATCGAGGTAAATGCACGCCTTTCCCGATCATCTGCACTCGCATCAAAAGCAACTGGATATCCTCTCGCATATGTTGCCGCAAAACTTGCACTTGGTCAGCAGACGACAGATGTGAAAAATCAGGTTACTCAGATTACGCAATCATGTTTCGAACCAGCGCTTGATTACTTAGTCATCAAAGTTCCTCGTTGGGATCTGGAAAAATTCACCGGTGTGAAAGAAAAACTGGGAAGTAGTATGAAATCGGTAGGTGAAGTTATGGCGATAGGTCGCACCTTTGAGGAGGCTCTGCAAAAGGCCGTTCGCATGCTTGATATCGGAGTTGAAGGAATCACCGATTCGCTTTTTATTGAACACGATAGAAAATATTTAGATCATATTGGAACTGCTACACCTAAGCGTGTATTTGCATTGGCGGAGGGGCTACGAAAAGGGATGAGTATCGAAGAAATGCATAATCTGACCGGCATCGACAACTGGTTTTTGTATCGTGTGAAGAACATCGTTGACCATGAAAAAATGATTAGTACGTCATTGCGAGGAGTCGTAGACGACCTGCCTGCCGGCAGGCAGGCGTCGGCAATCTCAAAAGGGATTGCTTCACCCGAATCCATCAGGGTTCGCAATGAAACAAGAGACTTCCTTCTTACACTGAAACAACTGGGTTTTTCAGATAAACGTATTGGTACAGTGATAGGAAAAACAGGACTGGAGGTACGCAAAATCAGAAAAGACATGCAGGTCATACCTTGTGTTTTTGCCATCGATACACTCGCAGGAGAAGTCCCGGCAAAAACAAATTATCTATATATGACGTATAACGGATTCCATAATGATGTAACACCTATAGGAAATGATGCAGTAATAGTATTAGGGTCTGGCCCGTATCGCATAGGTTCATCAGTCGAATTTGACTGGACTTGTGTAAATACAGCGCTTAGTCTTAAGACATATAATAAAAAATCAGTCATTATCAACTGTAACCCAGAAACGGTGTCAACTGACTATGACATGACAGACAGACTCTATTTTGAAGAACTTTCCTTTGAACGAGTAGCGGATATTTACGAATATGAGAACCCGCAGGGAGTTATCGTTTCAGTTGGGGGCCAGCGTCCAAATACGCTTGCTAAATCATTATCTTCATATGGTTTTACTCTTCTGGGAACACAGGCACAGAACATAGATATGGCAGAAGATCGGAATAAGTTTTCAGCGCTTCTTGACGAACTTCATGTTCAGCAACCGGCATGGAATAAATTTTCGACAATTGAGGAAGCTACATCATTTGCTGACAAAATTGGGTATCCTGTGCTTATTCGACCATCTTATGTATTATCAGGTAGCGCCATGAAGGTTTGTTATAACGAAAACGAACTTATCAAATATATTAAAAAGGCATCAGATATCAGTTCCGAATATCCCGTTACCGTTTCCCAATTCATGACACTTTCACGAGAGCTGGAATTTGATGGTGTGGCACATAACGGCGATGTGAAAGTATACACCGTTGCGGAGCATATTGAACACGCAGGAGTTCATTCCGGTGATGCAACAATCGTATTCCCAACACAACGAACCTATGTGCAGACTGAACGACAGATTATTGATATTGCACATAAAATAGCAAAAAATCTGAAAATCACTGGTCCATTTAATATTCAGTTTATTGCGAAAGAAAGTAAAGTATTTGTGATCGAAGCAAATCTTCGTGCCTCGAGAACATTGCCACTCATATCAAAAGCGACACATGTCAATTTTGCTAAAGTATTTGTAGACTGTCTGTTTGGCGATGCAAAGAAAAGAGAAATTCCTTATCCTGACTATGTGCTTGTTAAGAGCCCTCAGTTCTCATTCTCACGACTCGAAGGTGCTGATCCTGTTTTGCATGTTGAAATGGCATCAACAGGCGAAGTTGCGTGTTTTGGCGATGATGTCGAAGAAGCATTTCTAAAATCAATCCTTGCGACAAAGGCCGAAATGAAAGGAAAGGCAGCTTTATTATCTCTTGGTGGTATGACAAATAAAAAAGGATTCACTGATTTTGCAATCACCTTATACAAGCTTGGATTTACAATTTATGCAACTGAAAAAACGGCAGAGTATCTGAAAGTACATGCAATACCTGTCGAAACAGTAAATAAAGTTTACAGCGATAAGAGGCCCCATGTGGTCGATCTTATCCAGCAGAAAAAAGTATCCGTGGTTGTTAATATCAGCGAACCTGAAGAAGAGGGGAAGGTGCACTTAACAGAACATCAGTCTGACGGATTTTTAATTCGTCGTGCGGCCATAGACAATAACGTGCCATTATTTACAGATATTAACTCAGCAAAAGCATTTGTTCGGGCTATTGAAAAATATCCGATCGAAACATTGAAAATTAAAGCGTGGAGTGAGTATAAATAGGTCATGTAGAGACATAGTTAATAAATTATCATGTATGTACAGATGAAACATAATTCATATACAACAATAACAACAGATGTCCTGATCATCGGGGCAGGGGGAGCTGGTCTTCGAGCTGCAATCGAAGCAAAAGAAAATGGGTTAGATGTTTTTTTGCTAGGGAAAGAAGTACTCGGATGTGCACATACGGGTATGGCAATGGGAGGGTTGAATGCAGCCGTAGTCCCACCCGCAACTCCCGAATTTCATGCTGAAATAACAATTGAAGGTGGATATTTTATTAATAACTACAAAATTGTAAAAGCCTTTACTGACGAAATGCCTGAGCGTATTTATGACCTTGAGCGATACGGCGTCATTTTTGATCGACGCGATGACGGGCAGTTTTATGCATGGTCAGGCCCGAAACAGAAATATCCGCTAAATGTATGTGTTGGTGACTATACAGGTCGCGAAATGATGCAAGGGCTCGTTGATGAAGCCAGAAAATTAGGCGTTAAATATTCAGATGAATTTTTCGTCACAAAGCTTTTGAAGAAAGATAATGTGCTTGCAGGCGCAGTTGGTCTGAACTTAAAGACTGGTCAAATGGTCGTTTTCAAAGCAAAATCAATAATCGTTGCAACAGGGGGCGCCGGTCGAATGTATGAGGTAACAACAAATGCAAATTCCAATACAGGTGATGGTTATGCAATGGCACTTGATGTTGGTGTTGATCTTATAGATATGGAGATGACTCAATTTCATCCAACTGGTATGGCATATCCTGCATCAAGTAGAGGAGTTTTAGTAATAAAGATGGAGAACGTTTTATGAGCAAATATTATCCAAAGGAAATGGAACTGGCTAAGCGCGATGAAGTTAGCCGATCTATTTTTACTGAAGTCGCAGAAGGCCGGGGTACTGAACACAATGCAGTGTATTTATATGTAAATCACTGGGACGAAGCAGAAATTCACGATAAAATACCTGATGTATATGAACAGTATAAAAATGTAGGAGTTGATATATCAAAAGAGCCTATGGAAATATATCCATCTATGCATCATATGATGGGTGGTATCAAGATGGACGAGTGGTGTAAAACATCAGTTGAAGGCTTCTTAGCTTGTGGAGAGGTTGCCGGAGGTGTCCATGGTGCAAACCGATTGGGTGGCAATTCTATTGCTGAAGGCCAGGTATTCGGGCGACGTGCAGGAATATCTGCAGTCAAACACGTTAAAGATACTTCAGTGTTGGATCTTCCTCTTGACCAAATAGAAGAAGAACAGAAACGTCTTGATGATTTTCTTCATAGGAAAGATGGTGTAGCGCCTCATGAGGTAGAAAGTAAACTGAAAAAACTTATGTGGGAAAAAGTAGGTATCTTCCGGGATGAAAAACGACTTCTTGAAGCAAAATCTGAACTACAGTCGTTAAAAAAAGAATTACCCCATTTGAAGGCTCGAACAGATATTGCGCAGCGTAATCGTGACATGCAGGATTGTTTTGAGGTAATTAATATGGTGAAAACAGCAGAAGCAGTAGTTGAGGCCGCAGTATTACGAAAAGAAAGTAGAGGAGCTCATAGTAGAACTGACTATCCAGATACATTAAAAGAGTGGGAAAAAAATATTGTAATCACTCAAAAAAATGATGAACTAGTTACAAAAGTTATTCCGGTAATTAAATAATGAATATACAACTATCAATCTACCGTTTTAATTCAGTAACGGCTGATAAACCCCATTATGATAAATACACAATCCCTTATTCAAAGGGAATGACAGTGCTTGATGCAGTTATGTATGTACAGACCCATCTTGATCCGACACTTGCATATCGTTTTGAGTGCCGTCAAGGCATTTGTGGGACATGTGGGCTCATGCTAAATGGAAAGCCAGTATTATCTTGTTCTACTCAGATAGAAGAAGGTGATAAAGAACAGGTTATAGAGCCATTAGCTAACTTTCCTATTGAGAAAGATCTTATTGTAAATATTGAACCAATTCTTGACAGATATGCAAAGGTAAAACCCTATATCGATAAGATTAGAAAAGTAACTCTTTCGAAAGATGTTGCAAATCAGTCTAAACCCTTTAGAAAATGTATTGAGTGTGGCTGCTGTATTGCAGGGTCAAAAACAATTGCTGGTGAAAGTAAACATGCGATGGATCCTATGGATCTCGTAAAAATAGCTCGTTATCTTACCGATCCTCGCGATGGTACTAACAGACAAAGCATTATTCAGGAAAGTGGAGTAGAGCATTACAATGATGAAGAAGGAAAAATACTAGCATCTCTCTGCCCACGTGGCGTGCCTATCGATGAAGCGATAGCATTAATTAAACAGCATAAAACGCGATAACTATGAAAAAGATCATAAAGAATGGACGAATTGTAACAACCGAAGGTATTGTCGATAAGCATATTGTTGTGGAGGACGGCAAAATCGTTTCCATCACAAATACAGATGTAGCGGCAGATGAAGTGATAGATGCTGAGGGGAAATATATACTCCCTGGTCTTATTGAAGTTCATGGACATATGCGTGAACCGGGGATGGAGCAGAAAGAAGATATTCCACATGGGACAAGAGCTGCTGTTGCAGGCGGTTTTACGACCATTATTGATATGCCAAATACGAAGCCTCCGACAACGACTGTAGATCTACTTCATGAAAAAATGACGACAATTTATCCCAACAGATCTTATACGGATTATTCATTTTTTCTGGGTGTGTCTCATGATTCTCTTCCTGAACTTGAAAAAGTAGACCCAAAAGAGATAGCAGGAGTAAAAGTCTTTATGGCAGGCCATGAAACGACACCTACAACAATTCCAGATGACAAAACGCTGGGAAAGATATTCGAAATACTAGCTAAACGTAATATTATGCTGGCAGTACATGCAGAAGATCAGTATCTCATTAATTACTATAATGAAAAATATAAAAAGACAGGAAGAATTGATGCTGGACTTTGGAGTGATATAAGGCCTACGGAAGTAGTTGTTTCAGCTGCTGCGCGCGCAATTGCGCTGAGCGAAGTGTTTGGTACTAAACTCTATCTTCTTCATCTTTCAACACCAGAAGAATTTGCACTAGTAGCAGCAGCTAAAAAACGAGGTAGCAATGTATATGGTGAGCTTGTAGGATATCAACTCATGTTCAATATCTCAGACTACGAAAAATTTGGCAACAAAATAAAAGTTGCTCCTGCTCTCAGAACTCCTGAAGATCAAAGTACCATGTGGGAAATGGTAAAAAAAGGTGAAGCAATTGATGTCATCTGTTCAGAACATACGCCACATGAATGGGAAACAAAAAATCAGTCAGACATGTGGAAAGCGCAATCCGGAACGCCTGGCATTCAGGAAACATTACCTGCACTTATCACTGCATGGACACAAAAATATGGCAAGGATGCACTGGAAGAAGGCTTAACACATATCGCAAAATACTGTTCGCTCCATCCTGCAAACATATTCGGGTTTACTGGCAAAGGTGCTATAGCTGAAGGTAAAGATGCAGACCTCGTAATTGTAGATACAAAACATTTATGGACTATTAAAAAAGAAGATTTATTTTCAAAGTGTGGTTGGTCTGCATATGAAGGAATGGATTTTATCGGTCGTCCAAAACAGACCTTAATTCGTGGAGAAGTTGTATACAAAGATGGACAAATTGTGGGCAGTCCACGAGGAAAAAATATACATTTATAATTTTTATATTCAAATTATGGATAATGTGGTTGATATCCTCAAAAAGGTTGGGGCAGTTATTGCAAATGATCACTTTGTGTATACATCAGGCAAACATGGGAGTGTATATGTGAATAAGGACGCAGTGTATCCGCATACTGCAGAAACTTCACAAATTGGTGAATTGTTTGCTGAAAAGTTCAAAGATATTGATGTTGATGTTGTAGCAGCGCCAGCACTTGGCGGAATTATCCTATCGCAGTGGGTTGCTTATCATCTCTCTAAACTAAAAGGTAAAGAAGTATTAGGAGTATATACAGAAAAAACGCATGAAAAAGATCAAATTTTTACGCGCGGCTACGATAAGTTAGTTGCAGGTAAAAATGTACTTGTAATCGAGGACTTGACTACCACAGGTGGATCGGTAAGAAAAGTCGTAGATAGTGTTAAAAAAATCGGTGGAAATGTTGTTGGAGTAGGAGTTATGGTGAATCGTGATCCGGAGCATGTAACATCTGAAGTTGTTGGTGGTCCTCTTATGGCACTTGGCGTTTTAAAAGCAGAAGCAGTTGATGAGGCAGATTGTCAACTCTGCAAAACAAATGTACCTGTTAATACTAATGTAGGCCATGGCAAAAAATATATGCAGGCGAAAGGATTACTATGACACCCCTTGAGAAACTGAATGCAATAACAACAAAAAATAATTCTCTCTTGTGTGTTGGGCTCGACAGCGATGTGAACAAGATCCCAAAGCATTTGCGCGGAGAAGGGGAGAACTCCATTTTCGAATTCAATAAAGCTATCATCGACGCAACTCACGATCTTGTCTGTGCATACAAACCAAACACAGCGTTTTACGAAGCGAGCGGCGTTGATGGCATCTGGCAACTTCGCCAAACCATGATGTATCTTCGTCAGCAATATCCTGAAATCTATATTATTCTCGATGCAAAGCGTGCTGATATAGGGTCAACAAATAACGGTTATGTCCGTTTTGCGTTTGATTTTATGGGTGCCGATGCAGTCACTCTGCATCCTTATCTTGGTAGCGAAGCACTCAAACCATTCCTAGATCGTGAAGATAAAGCCAGCATTATTCTTTGCCGCACATCAAACCCTGGTTCGGGTGAATTCCAGGATTTGAAAATTGATGGGAAAGAATTGTATAAATACGTTGCAGAAAAAGTTACCACATGGAATACAAAAAATAATCTGATGATGGTAGTAGGTGCAACATACCCTGACGAGATTGCCGAAGTCCGCAAAATAGCAGGGGATATGACATTCCTGGTACCTGGCATAGGAGCCCAGGGCGGCGACGTTGAAAAAACAGTAAAAGCAGGGGTGAATTCTCAAAAAGCAGGCCTTATAATCAGCGCTTCAAGAAGCGTCATATTTGCATCTGAAGGCGAAGATTTTGCGGAAAAAGCACGCGGGGAGGCAATGAAACTAAAAGATGAAATAAATAAGTATAGATAGTATACAATGAATATATGTCGCCGGTTTTACAAAACATATTACTGATCTTCGGCTCTACCGTAGGAGCAGGTATTTTCTCCCTTCCGGTAACACTACATAAAGCAGGTCTTTTTCCATTTATGATATTTATGGTGCTTCTATCTGTACTGACTGCGTATGTGAATCTCTTATATCGTGAAATCGTAGAACATACCCCTGGCAAGCATCAACTTCCAGGATATGCAAAAATTATATTAGGTAATGAAGCATCACGATTTGCTGTGTTTTTTATTTTATCTTCTATATGTGGTTCACTACTTGCTTTTCTTATATTAGGTGGTACATTTTTAGGAAGCTTAATTAGTGTTTCTTCTGACGCAGGAAGCATGATTTTTTTCGGTGTCGTATTCCTCCTCGTTTATTTCGACGGAAAACATCTTGAAAAAATAGACATGATTATGTCCGTTGTTAAAATGGTATTTCTTCTGGCATTAGTGCTTATCAGCCTTACTACACTCACGAGCGGCAAAGCGTTTGATATCCCATTCATGGGCGAAAGACCGTTTTATGCCTATGGATCAATCCTTTTTGCTCTAAGCGGGTTTACTATTATTCCTGAGCTGAGAAGAAATAAATATATGAAGAAATCTATTTTTAGTGCTCAGATGGGCATCTCGTTGTTGTATGTCTTTTTTGGCATCTGTCTTTTTCCGTTTCTTTCAGGAAATCAACTTATGTTTACCGAAGACTGGAAACGCTATGTATTTGATATCGCAGGAGTCTCTGCAGTGTTCACACCATACCTCCTGATGACATGGGTGGGCTATGATATTTTTTCGAAAGATCTCCATTTCTCAAAACGAGCATCTCTTATCCTTATTCTATGTATACCTCTTGTACTATTTCTCTCAGGATTGCAAAGTTTCAGCAACATATTATCGCTAACAGGCGGTGTCTTCTTAGGCGGGATTGCGATCCTGATAAGTAAAATGTATCGTGAGAAATTCCCTTCAAAACATGTCATTGCGAATCTTGTAATCCAGGTGATTTTTCTTGGTGGTGTAATCTACGAGATATATAAGTTTATGTTTGGATAACCACTTCTTGCGTTGTTTATTGTCATGCTGAACTCGTTTCAGCATCTCACTTACGATAAGGGATCCCGAAACAAGTTCGGGATGACAACGTAGCAATTGACGCCGCTGGGGCCGCGGAGTATCATAGGGGGTATGTTACCTAAACATATACCTATAAACACAACAACAACACTCCCATTATCTTCGGACATATTGTTACTTCCTGTTTTTGAGAAAGAAGTTTCAAAAGCCATATCTTCGCTGGAAACAGACCATCAAAGTCGCCTTAACAATAAAATAAAAAAGCACGCATATGTAGGAAAGAAAAATAGTACGTTATCACTTGAAAGTGACGGTAAACGAACAGTAACGATCCTTACAGGACTCGGAAACAAAACTGACTGGAATGTTGCAGAATGGCGTGAGCTTATTGCTGATGCAGTTACCAAAGCACGAACAACAAAGTTAGCAGAATTTGTAATAGATACAACCTGCTTACCCATCGGGGACTACCGCATATTTGCTAAAGAAACTGGTCTTGCTTATTATTTGTCAGACTACAGCTTTTCACTTAAAAGTGAGAAAGAAGAAACAGATCCTGCAAGAAAAATGGTACTCGTTTTGAAAGATCAGAAGCATGTAAAGGAAACGCAGTTAGGTATAGAAGAAGCTGAACTTATAGCAAAAGGTATCTATCTTACGCGTGACCTCATTAATCTTCCTGCTTCGCATACTGGGCCTGATGAAATGGCAGCAGAGGCATGCCATATC
>CAYXCP010000006.1:0-6419 GCA_964463455.1 uncultured Gammaproteobacteria bacterium | reverse complement strand
TGACTTTTGGGTAGGTCCGTTTTACGTTGGATTTTTTGGAGTCACCTCCATCTTTTTTGCGGCGCTGGGCACCGCCTTGATTCTTTGGGGAGCCTCGCAACCCCCCACCTGGAATTTATGGCAAATCAGCATCGCTCCGCCCGATCTTTCTTATGGGCTGCGCTTCGCGCCCTTGATGGAAGGGGGGCTCTGGCAGCTGATCACCGTGTGTGCGATTGGCGCCTTCGGATCGTGGGCACTGCGTGAAGTCGAAATTTGCCGAAAACTGGGCATGGGTTCTTTCCTGGGTGTAGCACAGGGAAGTGATCGTAAACCTAAGTTCATCATCATGAAAAGAATTTCGCCAAAAGCAAAAAAATCAATATGTTTTGTTGGCAAATCCATTATCTTTGATTCAGGCGGGCTTTCGTTGAAACCTGCCGAGGCAATGATGGATATGAAAATAGATATGTCAGGTGGGGCAACAGTACTTGGCTTGTTTACCATTCTTTCACAATGGAATGAAAAAGACCTCGGACCCATTCCATACAATGTATACGGAATCATGCCTGCGTGTGAAAATATGGTATCAGGAAGATCGATGAGACCAGGTGACATTATTACAGCATCAAACGGAAAAACGATTGAAGTTCTTAATACGGATGCCGAAGGACGTCTCATTCTTGCAGACGGACTTATATATGCCGAGAAAACTCTCAAATCAGATTACATAGTCGATATCGCAACACTTACCGGTGCCTGCATGGTTGCGTTAGGCAAACAGATATCAGCAGTATTTGGCAATGATGATGTTTTCACTTCATCATTTGTCGCTCAAGCAAAGGTCGTAAATGAACAGGTATGGCAGATGCCATTATTCCAGCCGTATGATCATTATATGAAAAGTGATATTGCCGATCTCAAAAATATAGGAGGTGGGCGTTACGGTGGTGCTATAACAGCGGCACTTTTTTTGCAGCATTTTGTAGAGAAAGCTAAGTGGATGCATTTTGATATTGCAGGTCCGGCATACAACGATGAAAAACCACATGGGACGGTTCCAAAAGGAGGAACAGGGTGGGGGATCATGACATTTATGGAGATGATAAAAGGAATGTAGAGGCATTGCGCGCAATGCCCCTACTAGTATGTAAATTTGTTACAATATATATATGAAGTCTCTGGCGGAAAAAATAATATCCCGGATGCCCTCTTCAGTAACTTACGCAGATGTAAGAGTCGTGAGAAAAGAGTCCGAAAGTATTGCTACAAAAGATGTTGTTGTGGAAGCAATGTCTTCTACCGTAACCTATGGTTACGGTATACGTGTACTTCAGAATGGTTCCTGGGGGTTTGCTGCATCAAACGATTTTTCAGATGCTGTGATTGATAAAACGATAAAACAGGCAATCAACATTGCTGGCGTATCAGCAAAATATAGTGATCATCCTGTTGCATTATCTTCACTAAAACCAATAAAAGCCGTATATAAAACACCGGTGTCGGAAGATCCATTTCAGATAACGATGGATGAAAAAGTTTCCATGTTACTTGAAGCCGATAAAAAACAGCGCGTGTCTGACCAGATTGCTATTACACAGACTTCATATTCTGCAAATCGCGAAAAGAAAGTATTCGTATCAACTATCGGATCAGTTATTGAACAGGAAATTGTATGGACGGGCGCAGGAATCGAAGCTTCAGCAGTAGGTAACAATGACTTTCAGAATCGATCTTATCCTAATTCTCATGGTGGACAGTTTGCTACCGGAGGATATGAACTTATCCGCAAACTGAAATTGGCAGATCATGCACAACGCGTAGGTGAAGAAGCGGCGGCGCTGCTTACTGCCGATCTTTGCCCGTCAGGCACATATGACATTATTCTTGACGGTAATCAACTCGGACTACAGATTCATGAAAGTTGTGGACATGCGACAGAACTCGATCGCGTGCTTGGTTATGAAGCTTCATATGCAGGTACCAGTTTTATGACACCGGAAAAACTTGATAATTTTCAGTATGGGTCAAAGATAGTTAATCTCACGGCCGATGCAACGCTCCCAACAGGATTAGGCACGTTTGGATACGATGATGAAGGCGTACCGGCACAGCGAACATACCTTGTACGAAATGGTCAGTTTGAAGATTATCTTACTTCGCGCGATACAGCAACACATTTACACGAATTACATAGCACATATAACAAACCAAGTAATGGAACAATGAGAGCAACATCATGGGATCGTCTGCCACTGATTCGCATGACAAATATTAACCTAGAGCCAGGCGATGATAAGGATAGCGGAAAGGCATGGACAAGCAAAGACCTGATTGCCAATACAGAACGAGGTATTTTTATGTCGACCAATAGATCATGGAGTATCGATGACAGACGGCTTAACTTTCAGTTCGGAACTGAAATTGGCTGGGAGATAAAAGATGGCAAACTCGGACGTATGCTCAAAAATCCAACGTATCAAGGAATGACTCCAGAGTTTTGGAATTCCTGTGATGCAATCTGTAGTCGAGTGGAGTGGACCATTTGGGGCACACCTAACTGTGGAAAGGGTCAACCATCACAGGTTATGTACACAGGGCATGGAGCGTCTCCTGCGCGGTTCAGGAATGTAAAGGTGGGAGTTGTTAAGAATTGGTGATATATTATTGTTTCATTGTTCCACTGTTCCATTGCTCCACTGTTTTTAACAACCTGCCGGCAGGCAGGTTGAACCATGAAGCCATGGAGCAATAATATTTAAAGTCAATATGTTAGGCGAAAAAAAACTAAAACAATTAGCAGGACAGGTACTCAAGTACTCGACTGCCAATGAAACAGAAGTTCTGTTAATGGTCAATAACAATGGCCTTACACGGTTTGCAAATACACAGATACACCAGCATGTTGCCTGGAATGATCTAGGTATTTCAGTACGATGTGTCATAGGCAAAAAAATCGGTGTAGCGTCAACAAATAGTTTCGAAAAGCAGGATTTGCAGGGAGTAGTCGATAAAGCTATTGCGCTTGCTAAACTTCAACGTGAAGATCCGTTTTACGTTTCATTACCTGAGCCTAAGAACATTCCATCGGTTGAATCCGAAGTCTTTGAAACGACAGAAGAAGAACGTGCTGCAGCAGTCAATATCATTCTTCAGAAATCAAAATCAAAGAACATAACTGCATCAGGTGCATATGCGAGCAGTATGACAGAGATAGCTGTCGCAAATTCCCATGGCGTATGGGCATACCATATTTCATCAGGTTGTGACCTCTCAACAATTCTGCTTGGTGAAACGTCAACCGGATTCGGCGCACAGGTCGGGAGAAAAAATAATGATATCAATGCAGAAGAGGTAGCAAACACTGCCATTTCAAAAGTTGAACTTGGAGCGAATCCTGTAGAGGTAGAACCAGGGGAATGGGAGGTTGTTCTTGAACCACAATCGGTAAATGAAATGATGACCTTTCTCTCTTTCTATGGACCTAACTCAAGAATTTATCATGAACAGGCAAGCTATTTCTCAGGAAAGATTGGTACAAAGGTAATGAACGATAACATAACTCTTATTGATGATCCTCTTAACAAAGAAGCATTTCCTATGCCATTTGATTTTGAAGGCAGTCCTAAAAAGAAACTGGAAATAATCAAGAATGGCGTGTTAAAACATATCGTTTATGATTCATATGATGCAAATAGATATAACGTAGAGAATACAGGGCATGCATTACCAGCACCAAACACATTTGGAGCAGTTCCTTTACATATGACTTTTGAGCCTGGTAAAGATAATCATGTAAAGATAATAAAAAATATTAAAAAAGGACTCCTGGTAACAAGATTATGGTATGTTCGTGTCCTTAATCCTAAGACTCTGAGTATTACCGGCATGACAAGAGATGGGCTATTCCTGATAAAGGATGGTGAGTTCGCCGGTGGTGTTAAAAATTTACGATTTAACCAGAGTATACCGCTTGCATTGAATAATGTCCGCGCGGTAAGCAACGATCTGGTGCCTCTTTCAAGTTTTGAGCTTGAACTAGGTATTAATAGAATGCCGTATCTGCATATTGGAAATTGGAATTTCACGAGTGGAACGACATTCTAGTTTGTAAGAAAGGGTATGGAACGTAATGTCATGCCGAACCTGCCTGCCGGCAGGCATGGCTCGTTTCGGCATCCCATGAGATCCTGAAACAAGTTCAGGATGACACGTGTTCTATAGTCTTCGACGTTATAAGTTTCATGCATTTTTTATGAAACTGAGAGACATAGTGAAAACCGATAATATATTAACTGCATCACCGCAGGATACGCTATCGCACGCGTTATCCCAGATGAAATCTTCACACGACAGTGCGTTTGTATTTGATGAAAAGAAAAAATTGTTAGGAGTCATAAACCCGTATTTCTCGCTTATTAAAAATTCATATCCGGGAAATGCAAAAGTCGTTCACTGCTTAGTCATGCCGCCAAAATTAAAGTACAGTCAGACGCCTGCAGAAGCGATACGACTCATGGTAGAATCGAAGATCCACTTTTTACCCGTTTATGATGAAAAACAGGAATTCCTGGGTATCGTCAGTGCCAGACATATTCTGACTGCACTTCATAGTAACGAAATACTATCTGGCGGAGTATGGCAGTTCCTGAAGACAAAGAGATTACCTATAACCATTGAGGAAGATGACAAAATTTCAAAAGCCTTAACTCTATTCAAGCAATATAAAGTATCAAAACTTGTTGTTGTGAATAAGTCAGGGAAGCTTCGTGGCCTGCTTTCTTATTACGATCTTATATCATTCCTTGCGGTTCCTAAAGAAAGACTAAGTGAAGGATCGCGCAAAGGAAATAAGATACCGATACTTAACTATAAAGTCGGCAACTATATGAAAACAATTGTTTACACATTGCATCAGGATAGTTCGCTTTTTGACTCAGCAAAACTTATTCTTGATCGTAAGGTAGGAAGTGTCGTTATCGTCAATAAGGAAAATTACCCGGTAGGCATAGTGACTACTCGTGACATTCTGCAGCTTGTAACGCGTAGTGCAGAAGAGGGGAGAATCAACGTTATAGGGAAGAATCTATCCCATGCCAGTAAAGATCTGGTAGCTGTATTCTCGGAGAGACTCCAGCGTGTCATAAGTAAAAAGAAAGATGTTGAGAAAGCAACCCTTACCGTGAAGGAAGAGAAGGATGGGGGATTGTTCTCCGTATTCCTGTCATTCTGGCCGAAGAAAGGCACTCACGAAGAAGTCATTAAGACTGAAGGTCGTGATCTGACAGAAGTGCTGACGACTGTCAAGAAAAAACTCAAGAACGAAGAACAGCATATCGATAGATGAGGAATTTATACATCATTTTAAAATATATCTATGAATAATAGCTTATTGTTTAGTCTCGAAAAAGATATAGCTCATCTATTGCTAAATAAATTAAGGCATCTTAATCTTTCTAAAGATAGAGCAGCGCAAATCGCGCGCTTTATTTTATTATCTTTGCCTAGCGGGATTTCGGATGAAGAAGTGAGAAAAAAATTACCCATACTTGATGATGAGTTTAACGAAATAACTATCATAATCTCAAAATATTTAGAGCAGGAAGAAAATGATAATAAAATATACACGGTTGACAAAGTTCATACCTTGTTAAGAGAAGGAAAGCTAGAAAAAGTAAGCGAATTATTACATTCGTATTTTAATAAATAAGAAATATGAAAGACCAGGATACTGAAAAAATAGCCGAACAAACTTATCCCTTAATACCTGAAGAAAGTTCTCTAGAACCGGGATTGAAGTTAATAGTTGATAAATTAGAAATTCAAGCAGATAAAGACCCTGAAGATGCACTGAAAGGAATATCAAGTTTAGATCAGATAGATAAAGGTATTCGCGCATTACCTGAACAAGTAGAAAGTAGAAAACTTATTGTGGGTGATGACAGGATTGTGTTTCATGTCGGTAAAGAGTTGCCGGAACAAAACAGCGATTTTCTTATGGTGGCGGGAAAAGCAAACAAGCAATTTCCTGGAATTTACTGCGGTGAAAAACCAGATTTGCGTTATGCTGGTGGGGAGCGATATCAGGCAGCGGTTGACAGAATACCTATCTATTGTTTACCACTGCACGGAACCTGGGTTCAAGGTGAAAGCAGAATTGGATATCAAACATATAATACACACGACACCGCTATTTTAATGCAAGATCTACATTTTTTTGATATCGATGTTAAAGCGGCTGATTTAACTGGTATAGCATTTATGAAAACAAAACAAGATCCTAATGAAATCATGAAACTGCGTTTTTATTATTCTTATCATCCTGTTTACTTCCGAGAGCCCGAAAACTTTTGGGGTGGTGACTTCGCAGAGTCAGTTCGAGATGGAAAAGTTACATTTGAAGATGTTATTCCTGACCTGATGCGTGAAGATGGAAAATA
>CAYXCP010000005.1:4410-20155 GCA_964463455.1 uncultured Gammaproteobacteria bacterium | reverse complement strand
CGTCTTTTGGGAGTGATGGGGAGACCAGATTGATCAGAATAAATCGTACGCGTTCGTTCATTACTCTATTATACCTTAAAAATCATACATTATAGAAAGCGGGGGAAGGGAAGGAAAACCCGGGGCAGAATCTGCCGCGTAATTTACTAATTTAATCGTGCAAATTAAGTTCGATCTATGGTACGATATGCATACTATGTCTTTTGTTCACCTTCATGTCCATTCCGAATATTCACTGCTCGATGGTATGTGCCGTATCCCGGCTCTGGTAAAGAAAGCCAAAGATATGGGAATGCCCGCAGTTGCAATCACCGATCACGGTGCGCTGTATGGTGCATTCAAGTTTTTTATCAAAGCTAAAGATGCCGGTATAAAACCAATCATTGGATGTGAGGTATACAAAGTCGATGATATGAATAATAAGACAGGTGATAAGCGAGAGCCATATCATCTCGTTCTTCTTGCTAAGAATTTACAGGGATATAAAAACCTTCTCCAGATCGTCAGTGCATCAAACCTTGATGGATTTCTTGACAAACCACGCGTTGATTTTGCACTTCTTGAAAAATTTAACGAAGGAATAATTGCCTTATCAGGATGTATTCGTGGAGAACTACCGACGCTTCTTCTTGAAAACCAGACACAGGCCGTAGAGAAAGCAGTCACACGATATGCAGAAATATTTAAGGGCAGATTTTATCTTGAGATCCAGCGCCATCCATCGATAGAAGATCAGGAAAGAGCAAACGAAGGGCTCGTTGCCTTGTCACGTAGACATGGACTGCCTCTGGTTGCTTCAAACGACGTCCATTACATCGATAAGGAAGATGCCTATGCTCAGGAAATCGTGTTATGTATTCAAACAGGGAGAACAATCTTTGAGAAAAACAGACCGTTAAGTATGCTTGATTCGCCTGACTACTTTCTGAAATCAGCAGAGGAAATGAAAGCGCTTTTTTCTGATTATCCGGAGGCAGTTGAAAATGCTCTCAAAATAGCAGAGGAATGCAATGTCGAAATCCCGTACGGCAAAATGATTCTGCCGAAATACGGTATACCTGAAGGTACAACTCCTGCAGGTTACTTAAGAAAACTTTCTTATGATCATGTTGATCGCATAAAAAATATACCGATGGATGTCATTACCAAACGTATCGACTACGAGCTCGACGTCATCGGACAGAAAGGCTATGATAATTATTTTCTCTTTACGCAGGACTTTGTAAACTGGGCAAAAAATAACGGCATTGCCGTAGGACCAGGAAGAGGATCGGCTGCAGGCTCACTCGTTTCATATGTATTGAACATCACAGACATCAATCCACTCGAATATAATCTACCGTTCGAACGTTTTCTGAACCCGGAGCGTCCATCGCCTCCTGATATCGATATCGATTTCGCCGACGTACGTCGCGAAGAAGTGCTGCAGTACGTAAAAAGAAGATATGGCGAAGACAAAGTATCACAGATCATTACATTCGGAACGATGGAATCGCGTTCGGCCATTCGTGATGTAGCACGTGCGCTGGGTATGACATATTCGCAGGGTGATCGCATCGCCAAAATGGTACCACCGCCTGTGCAGGGACATCACGTAAGTCTCACCACGGCACTTGAGGAAACACCACCACTTAAAATCGCATATGACACTGAGCCTGAAACAAAGAAACTCGTAGACGTCGCAATGCGCGTAGAAGGTTTACCGCGCCATTCGTCAGTGCACGCTGCAGGCGTAATTATCTCAGATAAACCGCTCACCGAATACGTGCCACTTCAGCGCGATCCAAAAGAAGGAAGAATCACGACCCAGTACGACATGTACAGTCTCGATCTTAATGCTGTGTCTGAGAACAAAGCAGTTGGGCTTCTTAAGATGGACTTTCTTGGTCTTCGAAACTTGACCATTCTTGAAGATGCACTGAACCTCATCAAAGAAAATCAGCGAAAAAGTATCAAGACCGGTGACTTTCCCCTCGATGATGCAAAAACATACGAGCTCATTGCACGCGGAGAAACAGTCGGTGTATTCCAGCTCAAACCAGCAGGCAGGCGGAGACTCGCAAAAGATCTGATACCTACAAAAATTACTGATATTACGGCCATGGTGGCCTTATACCGCCCAGGACCAATGGATCTTATCCCGATGTTTATTGAAGGTAAAAAAAATCCAGCTACTATTCAGTATCTCGACCAGTCACTTGAACCGATTCTGGGTGAGACATACGGTGTTCTGGTCTACCAGGAGCAGGTAATGGAAATCGCACACCGGCTTGCTGGCTACACCCTCGGAGAAGCAGACAATCTACGCCGTGCCATGGGTAAAAAGAAAAAGGAGATCATGGAAAAAGAACGTGCTAAATTCGTTGCTGGAGCCAGTGTGAAGGGCATATCGAAAAAAGTAGCAAATAATATTTATGGCTTCGTCGAAAAATTCGCAGCGTACGGGTTTAATAAACCTCACTCGGCATGTTATGCTCTCATAGCATACTGGACTGCCTATCTCAAAGCAAATTACCCGGTCGAGTTTATGACATCGCGTCTATCGGCAGAACTTCAGGGTGTTGCAGGTCCGATGCGTGAAACGAAAATGGCGACGGCTCTGGAAGATTGTCGACGCATGAAAGTCATAGTACTTACACCTGACATTAATAAGTCGACATACAGTTTCTCTATTGAAAATAATCAGATCAGATTCGGCCTGTCCGCAATCAAAAACGTAGGTGCAGCTGCTATAGAATCAATAGTTGAAGCACGCAAAGAACATGAATTCATCGGATTTAAAGATTTTCTGATGCGTGTAGATCTACGGAAGGTCAATAAAAAATCTGTAGAAAGTCTCATCAAAGCGGGCGCATTTGAAAAATTCGGCAATCGAAAAACACTTACAACGGTATATCCCGAGCTCGTAAAGGAAGTAAATGACCGCAAAGAGTCACAGGAGAAAGGACAATTCGGACTGTTTATACAGGACACAGGGACTGATTACATGCCCGATACCTTTAAAGCGATTCCTGATTATGACGAAGAAGAATTATTTACGCAGGAAAAAGAAGTAATCGGATTTCTTATATCGCGTAATCCGCTTCTCTCCTACTCAAAAATAATTAATGAGAAGACAACAAGAACAATAGGGGATATCACGCCTGAAGATAAGGGGATCACTCACAAGATCGCAGGTGTTGTTTCTGGACTCAAAGTGATAAAAACAAAACGTGATAACTCAGACATGTGTTTCCTGACGGTGTTTGACCAGACCGGCACGATAGAAGTAGTTGTATTTCCCAAAACCTACGCCACACTTAAAAAATATTTTAGTATTAATAAAGTATTGTTAATGAAGGGAAAGATAGATTTTAGAGAAGATAAGCTCAGTATGATCCTTGATACAGCTGTAAATTTGGATGGTCGCAATCTGACGGATAGCAGCCAATCCTAAGTATTGCTACATACTCGTGATGCATTGTTATACGGTCATTCTCCTTTATACTGTTCTTAGAAACATGGTAGCCAGTATAATGAATATATGAACGATACTCTGGTGATGAAAAAAAGGAAACACCATGAGATACATATTCATATGGACGATGGTGATCATGTATCTGGCGGATCACTATTCCGTGATCTGGCAGCATCTGGGTCTAAGCCATTGACGGCGGAAAAACCCGATGATACAATAGAACGAATCACGGTAACGATGGTTGATCGAGCCGGGAATACGTCGAGTAAAGAAATCACGCGCCCTAAACGAAACAAGAATGGACTGTCACTGGACGCACGATATCTGAATCTCGGTGCATATCTGATCACGCCACTCATACTTGGCGTGATTTTAGGTTTAGCAGCAGATACCTATCTGCATACTAAACCGGTGTTTACACTGATATGTATCGTTCTGGGAACAGTAGCAACATGTTATAACCTTTTCAAATTTATCAAAAATGCATAACGCAGGACCACACATAAGCATAAAACCGGAAGTTCTTGCTCATTTAGCTGGATTCCCGATTACTAACTCTTATATAGCAGCCATCATAGTCATAGCCATTTTTGCAGGTATTGCAGTTCACTATAATAGTGAAATTCACAAAAAGAAGAGATCAGGATTGTTTTACATGGTTCAGTTCATGATCAGATCACTATACGAATTCTTTACATCCATCCTTGGATCGAAGATTGACATATTTTTCCCCATTCTCAGTGCATTATTTGTATACATATTATTACTTAACTGGTTTGGTCTGCTCCCCGGTGTAGGTAGTGTACTCGTTCGTGTACCGGAAGGCGCCGAATTTGTCATGGCACCATTACTCCGTGGAAATACCGCAGATCTGAATGCCACATTCGCACTTGCTCTTATCGGTTTCGCTCTGCCACAGTATTACGGTGTGCAATATCTGGGCATTAAAGAATATTTAGGTAAGTTCTTTAATTTCTCAAATCCACTGATGTTTGTCGTCGGATTACTTGAACTCGTTTCAGAGTTTTCACGTATTATCTCATACTCATTCCGATTATTCGGAAATATATTTGCAGGAGAGGTTATATTGTCCATCATGTCATTTCTCTTACCGGTATTCTTACCGTTCCCATTTCTCTTGATGGAGTTCTTTGTAGGATTTGTGCAGGCTTTAGTATTTCCTATGCTGATGGGTATTTTCCTCAGCATGGCAACAGAAAAAGCACATCACTAACTTTGACTCTTAATTATTAATTATTAATTTTATTTAGGAGGAATTAAATCATATGTCAGCAGAAGCAATGAAATTACTGGCAACAGCATTAGCAATCGGTATCGGCACACTTGGACCTGGAATCGGTATCGGCATTATCGGTGGAAAAGCAGTAGAAGCTTTAGGTCGTAATCCTGAAGTAGAAGCGAGCATTCGTACCACCATGATTTTAGGTATCGTATTCGCTGAAGCTTTAGCTATTTTCGCACTCGTTATCGCTCTTATCTTAAGATTTATATAAGAAGCTTTCTTAGCCCATTATATATCTGATAAGAATTATTAAAAAACTATGGAAAATTTAGGAATAGACGGAAAACTGTTACTAGCCCAGCTTATTAACTTTATTCTGTTCTTTATCATATACAAAAAGTATATTGCGAAACCTTTCATGGCATTTCTCAAAAAAGAGAAAAGCAAAGAAGAGGACAAGGAAAAATCACTAAGCAATATAAAGAAGATTGAAGGAGAACTTGAAACAAAGGAAGTAGAGATGAGAAAGACAGCTAAAAAAGAAGCTGATGTTCTTATTACTAAAGCCAAAGAAGATGCTCAGCGCGTACGCGTAGGCATCATCGAGTCCGCAAATAAGGAAGCAGCCGCAATTGTCGAAAAAGGCAAGAAGCAGATCGAAGAAGAAAAAACGTTACTTTATAAAGAAGTAAAAACAAAAGCAGCTGATTTAAGTATGTTAATGGTACAGAAAGCATTAGGTGAATATTTAACAGCCGATGCTCAAAAGAAAGTGACCGAACATATTCTTACAAATTTGTCTAAAGACAACGCATAAGCCTAACGAATATGAAAATAGATCCGCAGCTGAAAAAAGAGTTGCAGACATATATTGCAGACCGTATCAAGCACTCAAGTGAAAAAGTGTATATATACGCTCCGTATGAATTGAGTGAAAAAGAACTCGCAGAGATTAAGAAACATATTCCTCATTTGAAGGATAGTGATATGGAAGTAGTAGTTGATAAATCAGTTATGGCCGGTGTTATCATCAAATTCGGTACAAAAATGATAGATTTGTCACTTAAAACAGAATTACAAAATTTAAAACAGGCAATCTATGAAATTACTTGACCAGTATTTACAGGAAATTGAAAAGGGGCTAAACACAACCGGAAAAATCAGCGTTAAAACAGATGAAGTCGGTACAGTTACCCAGGTAAAAGATGGTGTCGCTATATTGTCAGGTCTTGACAATGTAGGTTATGGCGAAATTATCGAATTTGAATCAGGTGCACGTGGCATGATCATTGACATGCTTCCAGACCGCGTAGGAACTATCGTTCTTGGTGACTATCTTCAGATCAGATCAGGAGAAATGGCAAAAGCTACAGGAAATACTCTTTCTATTGGCGTTTCAGGCGAAATATTGGGTCGTGTAGTAAATCCACTCGCAGATCCTATTGATGGTGGAGCAAAACTCACCAATACAAAAATGTATCCGATCGAAAAAGTAGCTCCTGGTGTTGTCTATCGTAAATCAGTCACACAGCCAGTACAGACAGGTATCAAATCAGTCGATGCACTTGTCCCAGTCGGACGAGGGCAGCGCGAACTGATCATTGGCGACCGTGGTACAGGCAAGACAACCTTAGCAATAGATACCATTCTGAATCAGAAAGGTCAGGACATGATCTGTATTTACTGCGCAATTGCACAGAAAAATTCAAAAGTAGCAACAACAATCGAAACACTTAAGACACATGGAGCAATGGAATACACCGTTGTAGTAAGTGCCTCAGCAGCAGATTCTGCAACACTTCAGTACTTAGCTCCTTACAGTGCTACAGCAATCGGTGAATATTTCCTCGATCAAGGTAAGGACGTACTCATTATCTATGATGATCTTAGTAAGCACGCATGGTCATATCGTCAGGTTTCCCTCATTCTCCGCAGACCAGCAGGACGCGAAGCCTATCCGGGAGATGTATTCTATCTGCATTCACGTTTACTTGAACGTGCATGTCGCATCGATGAGAAGCACGGCGGTGGATCAATCACTGCTTTCCCGATCATCGAAACACTCGAAGGAGATCTTTCATCATACATTCCGACAAACGTAATCTCGATTACTGACGGACAGATCTTCCTTGACACCGAACTGTTCAATGCAGGTGTACGCCCTGCAGTAAGTGTAGGCGCATCAGTATCACGCGTCGGAGGATCAGCACAGACCAAAGCAATGAAGCAGGTAGCAGGAAAACTAAAGCTTGATCTTGCTCAGTATCGTGATATGGCTGCATTCTCACAGTTCGAATCTGAACTAGATGATGAAACAAAGAAGTTCCTCAACAGAGGTGCTCGTATGTCACGCATCCTCATTCAGAAGAAGAATAATCCCTATGTGCTCGCACAGCAGGTTGCTATCATGTGGGCAGCAAAGAATGGATATCTTGATCCGCTCGCTGTAACAGATGTCGAAAAATATGAAGCCAAGTTCCTTGATGATCTTGCAAACCGCGGATCTGAGCTCATGGCACGTATTAATAAAGCAAAAGTGTTAACAGAACAGGATGAAGAAGAACTTAAAAAGTTCGCTCTTGATAATCAGAATCTATGAATTTAAGACAGGTACGCAAGAAAATAAAGTCGATCAGTAACGTAAAGAAGATCACAAAAGCTATGCAAATGGTGTCTGCCGTAAAGATGAAGAAAGCACAGGCAGCAGCACTCGATGGCGCTCCTTACCGTGAAGGTCTGGAGGAAATCATCAAAAAAGTTGCCGGCAATATCGATCGTACCATTTCGCCGTTACTGCAGCCCTCAAAAAAGGCATCAAACAAGCACCTTGTTATTTTTGTCTCATCAAACAAAGGCTTATGCGGCGCTTTTCACTTGAATATTAATAGATTCCTTATCAGAAATACCGATTTTAAGAACAGTGATTATATTATCGTAGGAAAGAAAGGTGCACAGTTTACCAGTCGCATGGGTGGACATGTGATAGCAGAATACAGTAGTCTCACACCTGCATCAGAAGTAGGAGCTGTATTTGATCTTGCGCTATCCAAATTTCTCGATGGAACCTATACCGATGTAACTGTTGTTTATAACAAATTTGTATCAACATTACGCAGTGAACAGGTAAAAACAACCATTTTACCATTGAGTCTGCCAAAGGAGTTACAGAGTAAAGCAGAAACGAAAAGCGAATATCTGATCGAACCATCACCAGAAGAAATCATGGATTCACTCTTACGCAGTTATGTAGAAGAAATGATACGGGGTGCAATCATAAGTAGTGAAGCTGTTGAGCATTCAGCACGTATGCTTGCTATGAAAAATGCGACAGACAACGCAGTTGATGTTATATATAACCTCTCACTTCTTGGCAATAAGATCAGACAGACAAAGATCACTATGGAGCTTCTGGACATGATCACAGCTAAGGAGAGTGTAGAGGGTAATTGACCGGGCGTAGCCCGTGTCATGCCGAACTCGTTTCGGCATCCCAGAATAGATAGATCCTGAAACAAGTTCAGGATGACAGCAAACGTAAACAATTAAATTAGTAATTAATTAGGAATTAGAAATACTTTTATGAAACAAGGAACAGTGATATCGGTACGAGACGTAGTAGTAGATGTACAGTTTCCCGCCGATCAAACACCACGCATTTACGATGCATTAACCGTTGACAATGCCGGCAAGAAAGTGACTCTTGAAGTCGAGGCAATTCTCGAAGAAGGAGTCGTACGCACAGTAGCTCTCGGAAACGTATTCGGATTGAAGAGAGGCTCTGTTGTAGAAAACACAGATGCTCCTATTTCAGTACCTGTCGGTGAAGAAGGGCTGGGCCGCATCTTCAATGTCATGGGTGAAGTAATTGACGAAGGCGAACCAGTAAAAACAACAATGAAATTGCCTATTCATCGTGCTGCTCCTATTCTGACAGAACAGTCAGTAAATCAGGAAGTATTTGAAACAGGTATTAAAGTTATCGACCTTGTTGCTCCATTTATTAAGGGAGGAAAAGTAGCCATTTTCGGAGGAGCAGGAGTAGGTAAGACTGTTACGATTCAGGAAATGATTCACAACGTCGCTAAAGAACATCACGGCGTATCTGTATTCACCGGTGTCGGTGAACGTACACGCGAAGGTAACGATTTATGGAATGAAATGAAGGAAACCAAAGTATTAGACAAGACAGCACTCGTATTCGGTCAGATGAATGAACCACCAGGCAACCGTCTCCGTGTTGCACTCACCGGTGTTACCATGGCTGAATATTTCCGCGATGAAAAGCACATGGATGTTCTCTTATTTATAGATAACATCTTCCGTTTCGCACAGGCCGGATCTGAAGTATCAGCTCTTCTTGGACGCATTCCATCAGCAGTAGGATATCAGCCAACCCTGGCATCTGAAATGGCTGCACTTCAGGAGCGTATTACCTCAACAAATAAAGGATCGATCACATCAATCCAGGCGGTATACGTACCCGCTGACGATTATACCGATCCAGCACCTGTCGCAACATTCGCACATCTTGATGCATCACTCACTCTTGAGCGCACACTTGCAGAACAGGCACTCTATCCGGCAATTGACCCATTGACATCATCATCACGTGCTCTTGATCCAGAAATAGTAGGCGAGGAACACTATCAGGTAGCAAAAGATGTTCTGAAGACACTCCAGAGATACAAGGATCTTCAGGATATTATCGCAATTCTCGGCATGGAAGAACTATCTGAAGAAGATAAAACAACCGTAGGACGCGCACGACGCATACAACGTTTCCTTACACAACCTATGTCAGTCGCAGAACCATTCACTGGACGACCTGGTAAATATGTTTCTATCGCAGACACCGTACGTGGCTTTAAAGAAATACTCGAAGGCAAACACGATGATAAGCCGGAAACAGCATTCTATATGGTTGGAGGAATCGAAGAGGTTGTGAAGGCGTAAACGTCATTCTGGGGAACGTAGTGACTCCAGAATCTTATAAATAAAACGATCCTGGACATGTTGTGACTTGCCAGGATGACAATAATAATGAATACCATACACTTGAAAGTAATAACACCAAAGAAGATTGTCCGTGAGCAGGATGTTGTTTCTGTTACTGCACCAGCAGCTGACGGAGAAATAACTATCTTAGCCCATCACGTAAACCTGTTTTCACTTCTTAAAGAAGGTGTTATTACGATTCGTCATGATAACAAGGAAGAGTATATGGCCATCGGTGGAGGGTATATCGAAACAGATGGCAGAACACTCAATATTCTTGTTTCGCGCGCATATGGTCAGGACGAAATTGATGAAAAGATGACAGAAAAAGCTATTGAAGAAGCTCAGAAACTTATTACCGAAGCAAAGAGTGATTCAGAACGAGCAGAAGCAACTGCAGTTCTACGTCGATCAGTCATAGACATGAAGCTTATCAAACGCAAAAAAAGAACAGCTTAAATCTCTATGTCTTTTCCTACTGCCTGAGAAATGTGCGTGTATCCATCTTTCCTGAGTAGTTCTACTAGTCCCAGATTAATATCTGATATGGCTTGCGGCCCTTCAAATATCATACCGGTAATCATCTGAATGAGAGACGCACCATTTGTTATCTTGCGGTATGCGTCTGCAGCATTAAATACGCCTCCGCACCCGATAATTACCTTCTTCCCCTGTGTTTTTATATACATCTTTCTTATGAGCTCATCTGACAAGGACTGCACAACTTTTCCACTGACTCCACCAGGGATCGTGATCGAATCAATGATTTTTTTATTGTCTCTATTTTTGGTCAGGTTGGTGCAGATATAGCCATCTATATTAAATTCGTTTCCGAGCTCTACAATATCATCTATCTGTGTTTCGGTGAGATCTGGAGATAATTTAATAAATATCGGTTCCGAACCACGTACCTCCTGAATAGATATGAGTAAGGAACGAAGAGAAACCTTGTCAGTGAACGGTTGTCCACCATACGCATTTGGGCAACTGATATTCAGAGTTACATAATCTGCCTGTTTGTGTAACAACATATAACTTTCCCGGTAATCCTGAACACCCATCTGCATATCCGCAGTCTCTTTACAGTTTGTTTTGGCGATAGAGATGCCTAATGGGAATTTAAACTTACGATCACCTAGTCGTTTATGAATAGCTAGAGCTCCGTCATTTTTAAGACCATAGTAGACGACAAGGCTTTTTGATTTTTTTAATCTTTGTAATCGTGGCTTTGGGTTACCTGCACATCGTTGCGCAGTTACCGAACCCATTTCTTCAAATCCAAATCCGATTTCAGGCAGGATATCCATGAGATGTCCATCTTTATCAAAACCTGCAGCCAGTCCTATAGGATTTTTGAAAGTGATTCCGCATATGTTCTGTTTGAGTGATTTATGTGAATACCCATACATATAGTGCATTATTTTTTTACCGACACTATATCTGCCCAATAATGACCCCATTTGAGTCATGTGATCATGTACATCTTCAGGGTCAAGCATAAAGAATAGTGGCTTTAAGATGAATTGATAGAGGAGATGTAATACTCTATTGCGAGTTTTGATAGCTATGGTGATCATTCCTATACTATATATAATAGGAGGCAAAATGAATGTGATCGAGATCAGACATCTAAACGAAGTGCATTATCGAGGGTATAGGTGCCTACGCGCGTGCGTTTAATATGCAGAGCAAAGGCGCCCGTACCTGCCTTTTGCCCAGCCAGATGTGCTAGTGATCGAATATATGTGCCGCTCGAACAGGTAAAACGTGTGCTCACACACAGGAAGTCCTCTGCTGACGTTTTTGCTAACGAAGTCCACTGTTCAATAATCACTTCCTGTCTGAATTCACCGTTAATTATCTTCACACGTGAGATAATATCTTCGGCTATTTCTTTCATGGTCACTGTTTTTGCTTCGACTATGTCTATTGATTCAACCGTAATCTTCTTCACAGGTATTTTAACCATATGTATTTTGCCTTCACGCGCCCAGTAATACAGGGGTTTGCCGTTTACGATAGGCGAGGAATACGGAGGATAAGGGTGGTCAAATGTGCCTGACAGTGATGACAATATGTTAGTTACACGCTCAACAGCAGGATGCTGAGGAAATACTTCCTTGATTATGCCCATTCCATCATATGTATCCGTAGAAATGCCAAAGACAACATCTGATTCATAGGTTTTGCTCAGAAGTTCATAATCTTTACGCCTCCTGTTTTCATCTCCTACGAGCACTAGCTGTACACCTTCAGCCATAGGGTCCAGTCGGCCGGCATAGCCGAGCTTAATATCCTTATATGCTGGATTGAGTTTAATATAGCGGTTGATGAACTCAAGCGGGGTCACTCCTGGTGGCTTATAGAGTGATATCACATTGTTTTCGGCTGATTGCATATAGCTATTATACACGGTGAGCTGGATACGCTTGAAATATGTATATTTATATCCTATAATATATATCTTACTAGTCCTAATACCTATGCAACACCGATTACCTAATATTACCTTTATTCGTCATGGAATGAGTATAGGCAACATCTCCGATGTTTTTGACGCAGATCCTGCACTCACAGAACTGGGAAAGCAGCAACTCAAAGAAACAAGTGTCGCCTTTGCGGGTAAACTCACGCAAAAACAGTTTGCTTGTATAGGATATACGCCAACAAAACGATCATATGACTCCGCACTTATTATTCGCAGCGCTGCACATTTAGATAATCTACCCTTGGTGAGTATGCCTGATTTCCGTGAACGAAGCTGGGGAAAATATGAAGGACGCTCATTCAGTTCTTTTTTTGTAGAGAAACCGTGGTTAGAGCATGAATTCAAGACATATGGCAATGCGGCGATATGGATGGATGATGGCGACAAGAGCGGGCTCGAATCAATAACAGAAATGACGGCACGCATTCAGCGTGGACTCGATAACATTTATGCCCAGTACGGAACAAAGCCTGTGCTGCTCATCGCACACTCAGGATCAATCAAAATTGCAATGCATTTATACAGATACGGAACAACACAGAAACTCAAAGAAACACTCCTACATATGAAAACAGAATACGGTCAGATGTACGATATGTGGGATGATGGACGGCAGACGATAGACCGCAGACTATAGTCCATTGTCTAGTGATTTCCATAGTGCACGCGCGACATACGATCTATGA
The DNA here is from genome assembly GCA_964463455.1 of uncultured Gammaproteobacteria bacterium. Classification (GTDB taxonomy): domain Bacteria; phylum Patescibacteriota; class Microgenomatia; order UBA1406; family GWC2-37-13; genus JBDKFK01. Next base: position 7,286 of record CAYXCP010000005.1, on the reverse strand, counting down.
GGTGACCACTTCGCAGAGATTTCGAGTAACTTCTTTTCTGTTAACTCTTCCATGGGTATACCATATTGTTTCGAGATTGATTTTTTCAGCCCATAATCTTTTGCTGAAAACACATCGGGACGCTTTAGAGTAAATATAAGAATCATCTCTGCAGTCCAGGTACCGATTCCTTTTACTTTGATGAGTTCCGTAATAACTTCTTCATCTTTCAGTGTCTGCAATGCCTGAAGATCCAGACTCCCGTCCAGGACTTTAGACGTAAAATCGAGAATATACGATGCCTTCGCCCACGATAATCCGACAGCGCGCAACTGCTCTTTTGTGAGTTTAAAAACGTTTTCCGGACGCACATCATCATTCACGAGTGCAGCAAACCTCTTATATATAGTAGTAGCGACTTTCACCGAAAGCTGCTGGGAGATAATGTTGTCGCAAATATGAGCATACATATCAGAGAACTCAGAAAGTTCTCCAAGTGTAACCGTCTCCAACATCGCATACACAACCGAATCAACCTTTTTAATGTGCTCCAATATTTTTTTTGACATGCTGTTATTATACCTAACTAAAATTATCAACTAGCATTCTTAAATAGAATAAGTCGAAGATACTGCTATGAGAAGGAGCTTCGGATTCCGACATCATGTTTAAAAATACCTTGGTAATGGCGGAGGCTCCGACCCTCCTTCGAATAGTCGGTATCGAGGCTTTATACTATTGAAAATGATCGAGAACTTGCTATTATAAACTTCTTTGGTATAGTTGATAATATGGCTTTAATCATCGTCGAATCACCAACAAAAGCAAAAACATTCAATAAAATACTTGATGGCAAAGACAATTTTGTCTATGCAACCATGGGTCACATTCGTGACTTACCTGCATCCAAAATGTCTCTGGATTTCAAAAACGACTTCAAACCTGATTATCAGATTATTAAGAATAAAGAGAAGGTAGTGCAGGAGCTCAAAAAGCTAGCCAAGCAATATAAGGAAATTATTCTTGCTACGGATCCTGACCGCGAAGGAGAATCAATCTCGTATCACGTCGCAGAAATTCTGGGATACATCAAAGAGGACTGGCCGAATATTACCCTCAACCCGAAGAAAACATTTAAGCGCATCGTATTCCATGAAATCACCGAACATGCATTGAAAGAAGCACTCGCACATCCGGAAGATCTGCGTATTCCACTTGTGAAAGCACAGCAGGCACGTCGTATCCTAGATCGTATCGTAGGTTATGATCTGTCTCCACTCCTGTGGAAGAAAATGGGAAAGAACTGGCTTTCAGCTGGTCGTGTGCAGACCGTGGCACTCAGACTTATCGTGGAACGTGAAAAAGAAATTAAGGCATTTAAAGTTGAAGATTATTACCAGATATTTGGTAACTTCGAAAAGGGTGAAGAACTACAAGGTAAGCTTGTCCGCCATGACGGTGTTCCCTATGAGCAGAAATTTAAACTTAATTTATTTGCAGGTGACTATACGTATACGAGAACAACCATCACCAATGAAAACCTCCCTGCTATCAAATCAGATCTTGAAACTGACACCTATACTGTTACTGATGTGAAAGAAGATGTCCGTAAGCGCGTACCACCAGGTCCGTTTACCACCTCAACACTTCAACAGGAAGCATTTCAAAGACATAGTTTTTCGTCAAAGATGTCGATGCGCCTTGCACAGGATCTATATGAGCGGGGTTTTATCACCTATCATCGTACCGATTCACTGAATCTATCTGAGCAGTTCACCTCACATGCAAAATCATTTATTACAGAACGCTACGGTAAAGAATATGCGCTCGAAACACCTCGCGTATTCAAAACAAAATCAAAGATGGCACAGGAAGCTCACGAAGCAGTTCGTCCGACCAAGCTTGAAAGAGATATCAGTGAAATAGAAGCGGATACCAAACTCACACAGAATCATAAGAGACTGTACAAGCTGATTTTTGAACGTGCTCTCGCCACACAAATGAAAGAGGCAGAGATCAAGAATATGAAGCTTACGATTGTTACGACAAAGAAATACGAATTTGAAACCGAGATGCAGAAAGTACTGTTCGATGGCTTTTTGCGCGTAACAAATCCTGAATATGCAGAGAAGAATCAGAAATTATCACCTCTTAAAAAAGGTGATCAGGTAAAACTCGTATCACTCGAAGTGCAGGATAGCAAGACTAAACCACCTCCACGATTCAACGAAGCTTCTATCATCAAAACGCTCGAAGAAAAGGGGATTGGCCGTCCTTCAACCTATGCACCAATCATTTCACTCTTGCAGGACAAAAATTATATTGAGAAAGAAAATAAATATTTTATTCCATCACAGTTAGGTGATGCGATTTCAGACTATCTGTCAGTCGCGTTTCCTGATCTGTTTAGCCTGGATTTCACGGCAGGAATGGAAGAGAGTCTTGATGAAATCGCCGGTGGCGAAAAAGATCTTATTGCCGTCCTGAGTGATTTCTACAAGCCATTTAAGAAGCAATTAGATGAACGTAAGGAAGATAAATCGACCATAGATATTCAGCAGACGGTTGATGAAAAATGCCCAACCTGCGGCAATCCACTTGTCATTCGTTTTTCAAAATTCGGCAAATTCCTGGCATGCAGCACATTCCCGGACTGCAAATTCACCAAGCCATTCTTACACGTGATTGAAGGCAAAGTATGTCCGCTCGATGGCGGACGTATCGTAACGCGTTTTACCCGTACCAAACGTAAATTCTTCGGTTGTGAAAACTATCCGAAGTGTATGTACAGCACCTGGAACATGTCCGATATCGGTAAAATCATGCCACCATATGTGCCTAAAGCTGAAAAGAAAACTGAAGACGATACTCAGAAAACTGAAGTTTCTGCATCAGAA